>JAJDDR010000339.1 GCA_029260255.1 Phycisphaerae bacterium | reverse complement strand
GGTGACCGTCTTGGCAAAAGCATGGATGTGGCCACGACTGATATCGAATCGGTCAATCGCTTCGAGGAGGCGAACGGTCAACTCGCTCTCGATGTCCTCGGCCTCGTGGCGTGCGAAGCCGCGCTGTCGTGACAGCTGGCGGGCTTTTCGTCGAATCAGGGAACGGGCATAGTTCGAATGAACCGCATCGCGCGGAACCGGGCGGGGCATCGACGCCTCCCGGCCGGAGGTGTCTGCCCGCGTCGATCAATCCAATAGCGCGCGGAATCACTGTGCCGCAGCACACGCTGCAACGATCAAGAGGCGGCTAGGATGACCTGGGGATTACGACCTCGCGGCCGGAGGCCAGAAGTACGAGGCGTGTGTGCGGTTGCGTGAGGACCGCCGACAAATGTCGGCGGTTTTGTCGGCGGTCAGATAACCCGAGAACCCGGGAATCGCTCGGGAAGCAACCGCTTGGTGATCGCCTGCAAGGGGGGACGTATGCTGGACCAGTACCACAAGTTGGCGCTACCATCGCCGCCCACGACATCAGGCCGTGGAATATCACCCCGTCGGAGGTGTCGCTCGATCGTGCGCTTGCTCAAGCCCGTCAGTGGCGCGCATTGACTCAGCCGCACGAGCTCATTCGGCTGGAAGTCGTCACCGATCGTATCGTGCAGCTGCAACCCCCGATCCGTGATGGAGAGGAAGCATCCAGCGTCGATCATGTTGATCGTACGATAAAAGCGAGCGACGCGTGGTCCCGCTCTGCGATGTTCCTCGAAGCGGGCCTCGAGCAAATTCGTCGCATGCTCTGGCTCGGCGACACGAGTGCGCGTTCTCGACCGCGGTGCGGGCTTGTAAATACCGCCGCACGTCTGCTGCAACAGCCGGCCCACCTCGTCCGGTGTTACTCGCCGTCGCTCCATATCCATGACGCGCTCATCTGGCAGCGCAAATCGAAACTTCGCCCATGGAAACGGCCACGCTCGCTTCCGCGTCGATCGAATCAGCCTGCGTCGCTCCATCGGCAAAATGGTCGAGGTGAACGCCTCGCCGTCTACCTGCACCCACGCCCTGAGGAGTGGTTCGGGAACTCCAGAGAATCGGATTTTCGGCACCGTGGGGCGCCCCTCAGGTCCCGCCGAGAGGCAGCCGTCGCATTCGAGATACGCCAGCGCTCGAAGAACAGCGAGTTGATCTGAGGTGGGTCTAAACGACATTGGAATCCTCCGTCTCTCCACAGCAACGGCACTGGCCGCGACTTCCTCCAACCCTGGCACAGAGGCGATGGGCGCCGGACGGCTCGCTGATCAGAGCGAGCGCGAAGCAGCGGTGACGGAAGTGCCGAGTACGAAACGCTCGAAGCGTGGAAGCCGCAGTGGTCGCCAAGCGCCCGCTCTCAGGCGACGACGCGACCCCGCGGGCGCAGTCCGAGTGCCGCCGTCGGCTCGCTACCCTCACCGACGAGTAGACGCTATCATAGTCCGTATCCTGGAAGGAGCGAACCCGGCCACGAAGCACGATTGCGGCAATTCAAAGAGCGCAATGGCCGTGCCGCGAATACCCGGGAAACAGGCACGCGAGAGCATTGACCGGAAGCTCGCGGCGAACTGCTGGTACGTTGTGCCCCACGGCAACTCGGAACGCGAGCGAGGATAGCCCATGGCCTTCAATCTGCTCCAGGAAGACTGGATTCCCGTGCTCCTGACCAACGGCCAACCAGCCCGTGTCGGCATCCGCCACGCGCTCCTTGAGGCCGACCGCATCCGCCAGATCGCCGCTTCGAACCCGATGGATCGCGTTGTCCTATTGCCGAGAACCAACGGTATGGAGTGACCCATGTCTGATACGACGACGCCCCCACCCCGGGCGCCAGATTGGAATGTCCTCTGCAGTCCATGGCTGGAAGTAATGAGCCTCGAAGCCAAGGAGAGGACTACCTCCCCACTACTGTCCTTGCAACAAGCAAGCACAATCCGTTGCATCGCCGCCGCGAGTTCGCTCGATCTTTTCGCGGCGCACCGGTTCCTTTTGACGCTGCTATACTGGAAGGCGAACGTTGCGGGAGGAGTCCAGGAACTTCGGCGCACCCTTCTAGACGGGCGTGTGCCGGAGCCGGTTCTCGACGCGATCGGGGCCGAGGCACACAGGTTTCGCCTGATCGATCCAGAGGCGCCGTTCCTACAGGATCCGAGCGTGGCCAAACACAAGAAGGCAAAATCGGTCGGTTCCCTGTTCGCGGATTTTGCTTCCGGCACCAACATCGCCCACTTCCACCACGGCCACGACAAAGAGATGCGCGTCTGCGTTCGCTGCGCGACCGTCGGCATGCTCCGAGTCATTCCATGGAGCCAGGCGGGGGGGCAGGGGATCACCCCATCCGTACACAGCGCTCCGCCGATCATGGCCTTGGCGACCGGAATGAACCTGGCCATCACGCTCGGTCTGAATCTGGTCCCACTTCCCGTCGACGCGGGCGACGCCACGTGGACGGGCCACTTCAAGCCGACCAAGAGGGACAGTCCGATCCCCCATCTAGAGGCATTCACCTGGAACCCGAGACGCATCCATCTTCCCCCACCCGAAACCGCGGATGGCTGTTGGGCATGCGGGCAGGCAACAGCGCAAACGGTCGGCCCAATAGTGTATCTGAAGAACGAAGCTACCTCGATGAGGAAGGTGGGCAAGAAAACGATACCCTTCGAGTGGCGTGATCCTTCGGCTTTTTACGCCCCCGATGCGCGGTACCGAGCCATGAGAAGCCGGAGCGAGAAACACGCCGCGATCTATCGTGACCTGGGTTGTTTGCTCAATGAAGAAGACGTGCCGAAGTCGGCCGTTGTCGCGCTGAATCCGTCTCACGAGCGTTGGCACCTAGTCATTCCATGCACCAATCCGGCCAACAACAAGACCTTTGACCATCGATCGCTTGAACTGACCGGGCCTTTTTCCGTGACGGTTCGCGCCGAGCGTGTAGTCGACGCTCCGGATAGGAGCCGTGCGGGCTTCGACGGCTGGGTGGAGCCTCGGCGGCCTTCGAAACTAGGAGGCGCATCGCGGTTTGTACGGGCGGCTGAACGGTTGCTCACCGAGTCTGACTGGGCTGCTCTCTCCGCGGCCGCGTTCAAAGGGATGCATGAGGCACCGGCCGCATTCGACATATTCAGCGGCCTCTACTGGGGCCTCCGTGACAAGGTCAAGAGACTCCCGTCGCGGAACGCGGCTTGGCTCGTTCTGAAGCTCATGGCCGCCGTCCCGGCTCGTGCCCGCCTACAAAATGACAGTGCCGTCGAGAACTTGCTCCGACATCTCCCGAGGCGACAGCTTCGGGAACTCCGAGGAGACCGACACCTGAATTCAATCTACCCCGTCTCATTCCCCCGCGGCAACCGCCTCGTGGCCGATCTCCACCGCGAAATCGACAAGAGCATGCGTCGGCGAAAACCGCAGCCCATCGATTGGGCCGGCATCTGTGACGCGCTTGACCAGTTACTCGATTGAAATCACTGTTCCGAAAGGAGACTTCGATGTTCGTCCAGATTCACATGCTCCAGAGCATGCCCCCCGGCAACCTCAACCGCGATGAGACCGGGCAGCCCAAGAAGTGCCTCTTCGGTGGAGTCACACGCGGCCGCATAAGCAGCCAATGCCTCAAACGGAATATCCGACACTCCTCCCAGTTCAAGGAGGCCTTCGGCGATGCCCTGGCGGACAGGACGTGCTTTCTACCGCGAATGGTGGCCGACGAACTGAAGGCGGGGAAACTTGGCGTTCCCGATGACGAGCTGGAGAAACTCAAGACCGCCATTGCGGCCCGATTCAAGAAGGAAAAGGGTAAGGCCGACGCGGAGCAAGCTGAAGAGGACGGCGACGATCATGGCGGCACGCGCGCCAAGACGGACGACGCGGATAAGACGGGGCAACTGGTGTTCTTCCCGCCGCCTTTTGCTCGGCGCATCGCCGACTTGATCGCAGCCTTTCGGAAAGACCACGAACGTGCATACAAGAGATTCATCGGAAGCAAGATCGAGTACACTTCAAAGGGGAAAGACAAGAAGAAGGAAGAGAAAGCGCTCGACGTGGAAATCGACAGGTTTGCCCAGGAGGTGTTCAACGCGAGCCAGACGCTCACGGTCGACATCAGCTTGTTCGGCCGAATGACCACCAGCGACTTGGTGGTCAATGTCGAGGCCGCGTGCCAGGTTGCCCACGCCATCAGCACACACGAAACGCTGATCGAAAGCGACTACTTCACGGCGATGGACGACCGCAAAGCTCTCTACGCATCCACGCAAACCAATAGGGCCGGCGCGGCGTTCCTGGGCACTGGCGAAACCGAGACCTTCTTCAACTCCGCTGTCTACTACAAGTACTTCAACGTTGATATCGACGCCTTGAAGAAGCACCTTCCCTCTCTGAATGAAACGGATGCAGCGCGAGTCGCCGCCGTGCTGGTCAGCGCCGCAGCGCTCGCGAACCCAACCGGAAAGCAAAACAGCTTCGCCGCCCACGGCATGCCCGAATTCATCCTGGTCGAGCTGTCGAAGGTGAAGCGTCCGCTTAGCTACGCCAACGCCTTCCTTCAGCCGGTGGACGGCGGCGCAGGCCGCAACCTCTTGACCGAGTCCGCGAAGGCACTGTGCGGCTACATCGACTCGGTCGCCCCAGCCTTCGCGCCTCCTGGTGTGCGCCGGCTATTGTTGATGGCGGGTGCGGCGTCCTCCACCGAACTGCAGACCGACCACGAATCTGTCCCTTCCTTGGATCAGCTTGTGGAGAGCGTCGCCACGGAGGCCGCCGCATGACCACCACCGACAACACACTGTTCCTTCGTCTCGCCGGGCCCATGCAATCGTGGGGCACATCGTCACGCTTCCAGTTGCGCCGCACCGACGCCTATCCCAGTAAGTCCGGCGTGCTGGGCCTACTGCTCTGTGCGATGGGTGTTCGGCGCGAGGAAACAGAGGAGGTGCTCCCGCCGTTGACGACGCTTCGGATGGGGGTTCGAGTGGATCGCGCCGGAACCCTCGACTGGGACTACCATACGGCCGGCGCTAGAATCGGTATCCGCAGAGCCGACGGAAAGATCAAAAGGACTGCGTCCACAGGGGAATACGAAACGCTCGTTTCCCGCCGCCAATACCTGTACGACGCCTCGTTTCTCGTCGCGCTGCTTGGTGCCCCCGAGACGATCAGCGCGTGCGTCCAAGCACTCAGCGATCCCGTCTGGCCCGTCTTCCTCGGGCGCAAGTGCTGCGTCCCCGCCGAGCCGGTCTTCGCTGGTACCGGGGCCCACGCCACCCTCACCGACGCCCTGTCTTCGGTCCCGTGGCGACCGAGGATTGACGTTATCGACCGCACTGACCGGAGCGCGACGCGCACAATCGCCACCTTTATCGAGCATCAACCGGGGACCCCGGCACCCGCAGATGCGCGGCTCGTTTACGATGTCCATCGAGTGTTCGGCTTCAACAGTCATGGTCCCCGTTGGGTCGTAGCGGGACACATAACAGTGCCGGTTGGTCAGTCGATGCACAAACGACTCGGGAGCCCGTGGACAGACCCTTATGGTCCCCAGTATGATGCCGCTCGTCCCATACGCCTGAATATGGACAACCATCTTTGCGTTTTCTGCAAATCGCCCGCCGTCCAGATGCACCATTTGGACTATGCGGACGTCCGCCCAGAGACCCTTCGATCACTGTGCGAGATGTGTCACGACGCCTGCACGATGTTGGAATACGGGCACAACATGCGACTCAAACGGATCGACCCTTCGGACCCCGCTCACCGCCCGACGATCCTCCGGCAGATCGACCGGCTTCTCAGAGAGCGCCGTCATGGCCGACGACGCGAACTGCGCGCCAGCGCTCGGACGGTTGGCGCGGCTTTTTTCGACGAGGTGTCCGACTCGTCGGCAGTGGAGTGCCACTGAATGTTCCTGTCACTTCTACACGTCAACGTCGGCGACCCCGATTGTGACCAGCCCGGCCGGCGATGGCTGCGTGATGTCTACCGCGTTCACCAACGCCTGTGGATGGCGTTTCCTGATGCTGCGCGTCGAGCCGAAGATCCTTTCTTCCTGGGCGCGTGGGACGGACCGGGCGTCCCGGAGCCGAAACCCAAACGCCGCGTGGCTGGGTTCCTGTTCCGCATCGAGCGTGATGGGCGGCCGAGGATTCTCGTACAGTCGGTGCAACGCCCCGACTGGGAGTACGCGTTCCAGAACGCCCCGTACTTGCTCCACCAAGAGCGTAGCCCTCAAGTTCTTGAGTTCAATCCGGCACCGCAGCCCGATCGGACCTATCGCTTCCGCCTGCTGGCCAACGTAGTGACCCGCCGAAGCGTCCCAGACCCCCTGGGGAGGAAGCGCAAGGCGCGCCCGGACCTTCCTCGAAAGCGGCGTCCGGAGCAGCCTGTACACCCGGATCCTGTCCCCGACCCGCTGCCGGTGGATCCAGTCGAGCGCCAGCGCTCGCTCCTCGCGTGCTGGAAACCATGGCACGAGTGGCTGGAACGGATGGGCGCCAAGCGAGGATTCTGTCTCTTGGACGAACCCGGCGCGCCGCTGTTCATGGAAGCCGTATCCGTGCATGTCCGCCACCCCGATCAAGACCGGGGTGGCCCGAAACAGGACAAGCCCATGGACAGGAGCTTTAATGCTGGGCTCTTTGAAGGATCGCTGATCTGCACCGACGCAGACCAACTGACGGACGCAATAGTCACCGGCATCGGCCCCGCCAAGGCCTACGGCTTCGGCTTGCTTTCCGTGGCACCTGCGGGGTGACACCGAACTGGCTGGGCGCTCTGTACTCAAGGGACGCCCCGCCCGATCCGATCTTTGACAAGTGAATAGCGACGTTTCTCGCCGGGAGTCCCCACCATGGATGATCTTCGTCAACTCCCACGCTTCGACGACAGCCTCAGCTTCCTCTACCTCGAACACGCACGTATCGAGCAGCACGACAAGGCCATCGCGTTCCACGACGCCGACGGCCTGACGCCGGTGCCCGCGGCCTCGCTGGCCCTGCTCATGCTCGGCCCGGGCACGTCCATTACCCACGCGGCCATCAAGGCACTGGCCGACAACAACTGCACCGTCGCCTGGGTCGGCGAAGAAGGTGTGCGGCTTTACGCCGCGGGAATCGGTGGCACACGCGGCAGTGCCGCGCTCATTCGTCAGGCGACGTTGGTCAGCAACCCGCAACTTCGCCTTCAGGTCGTTGTCCGGATGTATCGCAAGCGATTCCCCGGCGCACTCGATCCGAACCTGACCCTACAGCAGATCCGCGGCAAGGAGGGCGTGCGTGTCCGCGAGGCATATGCTGCCGCGAGCAAGGCCTCCGGCGTCCCCTGGACCGGACGGAATTACAAGCGCGGAGACTGGAGTGCGGCGGACCCGGTCAATCGGGCGCTGTCCGCCGGCAACGCTTGCCTCTATGGTGTCGTCCAGGCCGCGATTCTCTCCGCCGGGTACTCCCCAGCGCTTGGGTTCATTCATACCGGCAAGCAGCTTTCGTTCGTCTACGACATCGCGGACCTCTACAAGGGCGAGCTGATCATCCCCACGGCATTCGACACAGCCGCCTGGATCACGCCCTCCGTCGAACGGCAGATGCGAATCGCATGCCGGGAGAAGTTCCGGCAAGCCCGGCTGATGCAACGAATCATCCCCGACATCGAAGACGTGTTCAACGTGGGTGAGGCGTCGGCGGCGACGGATGACGCCGCCTGGGACATGGACCCGGCCGCACCTGTTGCCCTGTGGGACCCGAACCGGGCCACTGGTACTGAAGGGCGTACCGAGGGAGGAGTCAACTATGGTTCTGATGATGCTTGAGCGCGTCACTCCGTCTACACGCGGTGAACTCACGCGATGGC
>JAJDDR010000338.1 GCA_029260255.1 Phycisphaerae bacterium | reverse complement strand
CTTGTCGCCCGCCGCCGCCGCTCGGGCCTTCCACGCGGCGGGGACAGACAGAACCTCATCCACGTCGCGAAGGTGGTGACCGAGGACGCTCGGTTTGAGGAGTCCGTCCCGGCCGCTACTCCCTGCAACCCGTGCCGGCGGCAGGATGCGCCGCCTCGATCGATGCGCTACCCGGTCTGCGACGCCGCCCAACTTGCCTCGCACGCGCCAGAGCACTTCAGGCAGCGACATCGAACGCAGCCGCCGCCAGTACCAATCGATCGATTGCAACGAACTTGATCTCCCGATCCGTTACCGCGCAACGGCGATCTCGCGGGCACCCCTGAGAACCCACCGGTGCAGCGTCACACCCAAATATGCGCGTGACGACGCACTGGGCTACGCCGTCTACAACACCAACGCACAGACCACACTCACCGCCGGCGCCGGACATCGACACCTGCCGCCAACAGCGTCAGCTCTTCGCTTTTTCCCTGGTGGTTGCGGCACCCCGGTCGGCATCCCTGGACCGAAGACCCCTACACGGCGAATTACGTCCCCGCTTGCCGCATTCGAGGACTTCGCGCGAACACGCTATCACTAACGCAAGACCGTTACTTCTGAAACGAGGCACCCGTGCGCGACCGCGCGATCTAGATCGTCGTGCGCTTCAGCCCCAAGTGTGTGGCAGCCCCACGCACGAATCACCGAGAGACGAGAACGAATGTCAACGATCAAGGTCTGTGCCCCGTTCCGATAAAGCCACATGACTGCTGCACCCGCCGCCTCTATGCCAAGGATAGGTGTTTCCCCCCATTTGTCAACTCCAAAGGACCAATAGTCGCCGGTTGCCCTGCGATTCATGACTTCCACCATCGACCCCGCTCCGCGACCCTCGCCACCGCCGGCAACTCCCGGGGAACCTCAAGATACCCAGTTCGTGCGGATCGTAACGATTGCTCCCGGATTCGGGCGTCCAGACCCGACCGCCGGCCCTGCCCGGCGTCACTCCTTGATCAAGGTCAGATTCGCCGTCGAGACATTTCCGGCGTCATCGAACACGCGGATCGTGATCGTGTGGTTGCCGCTTGGCACGGCGCTCGCGTTCCACAGGAAGTTGACCACCTGCCGCGTGCCGCTCAACTCCACGACGTCGGCCCGCGCGCCGTTGACCAGCCATTCCGCCGATCCCAGCGCGATGTCGTCGGTCACCGTCGCCTGAATGCCCACGCTGCTATGCACGCGCGAACCCCGCTCGGGGAATTCAAACGTCACCCCCGGAACCACCGTGTCAACGCCGGCCGTCCCCGACGTATTCGATGAGGAGCCGTCCTCGCCAGAGCCGCCGCCGCTCCCACCCGACCGGCCCCCGCGCACGGTAATACGCACTCTGTCCGATTGCGATTCGTTTCCCGCAAGGTCCGTCGCCGTCGCGGTCAAGGTGTGCGTGCCGTTGGTCAGCCTCTTCGTATTCATGGCGAACTTGAACGGCTTGCTCGTGTCGGTGGCGTACGGATCGCCGTCCACAAACAGAACCACGTCCGCCAACGCGCCAGCGTCAAACGCCCCCGCGGTGACGTTGATCGTGCCGGAGACCGTCTCCCGGTTGTGCGGGTCGATGATCGCGACCGTCGGCGCCTTGGTGTCCTCCTCCTCGATGATCTCCAACGCCGCCGCGACGGCCGCCGCGGCATCAACGCGTCCCGCACCGTACTCCTTGTCCCGACCGCTTTTCCCCAAGTCGACGGCCGTGTCCATCAGGAGGTTTTGAATCGTCGCCGGCCGGAATTCCGGGTTGACCGACCAGACCAGCGCCGCGACGCCCGCGGTGATCGGGCTGGAAAACGACGTGCCGCTCACCCGCCCGTACGAACTGTCGAGCTTCGTTGTGTAGATACCCTGCCCCGGCGCCACCAGATCGACAAAGCTCCCCGTGTTCGAAAACGACGCCAACTCGTCCGGGTCCGCCACCGCCCCGACGAAGACGGCATCGTCCGTCGCACGCGACCGATACTCCTTGCCGGCGTTGCCCGTGCTGATGAACACCAGCGCGCCGGAGTTACGCGCCATTCGCGCCGCAGCCAGAACCGTCCGGTCCGATCCGAGCGGCGCGAAGCTCACGTTGATCACCTTGGCCCCCTCGTCCACCGCCCAGATGATCCCCGACGCGATGTCCTTGCTCGCCGCACGACCCTTGTCATCCGAGACGCGCACCGGAAGGATGGGATTATCCCACGAGACGCCCGCAACGCCGGTTCGGTTGTCCGTAATCGCCGCCGCCGATCCCGCGACAGCCGTGCCGTGACCGAGGACATCGTCACTGTCCCCGTTCTTGTCATGAGAGTTCCACCCGTCCAGTAGCTTCGCTTCGAGATCCGGGTGGTCCGGCTGAACGCCGGTGTCGAGAATCGCGATGATCATGTCCTCGGACCCCGTCGTGGTCTCCCACGCCTCGTCGACGCCGATGTCCCCGATATGATCCTGCCGGCTGAAGCTCGAATCGTCCGGCAACTGCTCGGCGTCGTACAGGTAGCTCTTATGCACCGACTCGAAGAGCGGGTTCGTCGAGATCGCCTCGGCCGCCGCGTACAGCTCACTACGCTCGACGCGCAACGCCACCGTCTGGATCGCCGGCAGTTCCTCCGTAACCGTGACACCGATTTCGCCGTACGCCGCGTTCAGGTCGTCGCCCTCCGCGCCGGGCAGTACCCGCGCCAGCAACTCGTCTTCGACAAACGGCAGACTCGCGATCTCCGGGTCCTCGTCCTCGTCGAATTCAAACAGAGATGCCACGCCGATAAGCCCGTCGTCATCAACGACCGGCTCGGTATCCGCACTTGCAGTGTCCGGTTGCTGATCCTCAGGATCGAGCGGCGGCACCCCGCACCCCGCACCCATGAACAGGTGACTGATAACGAGCGCAACCAGAACCCGGCCAATACCGGCGTCCCAGCATCGCGCAACCCGCCCCCGACGTTTCCCAACCATGCCGTCGACCTCGCGCATCGCAACCACCGCGCGGACCGGCCACCCGAGAGCCGCGCAGTCTCTCCAGAACATACGATTGCGATCATCGACCCGATGACACCCCCGGCTGAGCACCCCCCTCCATCCCCGACTACTCGGACGTGCCCTTGGCGAAGACCCGCCGTCGATGCCGGAATCGTCGTGTGCAAGCGTCTTTCCGATAGGTGGTCCGTCTCTTCTGACGTGGAGGGCTCCGGTCAGAACCGCGACTGTCAAAGAGCGGCCCGAAACAGCACAACCGCGCCCACACACGCCAGGAAGCTTCCCAACAGACGCGGCTGAACCGAGATAGGCTCGCTCGAACGCCCAGACAGGCACGAATCACGGCGTAAGAAGTCCGTTGCCCCTTGAATCGAGCGGCTTGCCTTGATACGATCGCGACTCAAGGTTCGATGACGGGCACTCGCCAGATCGAAAGGAGCGACACGCATGTGGGGCAAGAAGCATTCCGGTTCACCTTGGGCAGCAGCCTATACGGAAGGAACAACAGTCGCATCACACGACCGATCCGCTTCGCCAGCGAGCAGACCGTGTCGTTACGTTGAGTTGGTCACATGCGTGATGTTCGCAGCCGCCGCCGGCGCGCTGGCAGCGCCCGGCGACCTGGACCCGACGTTCGGCACCGGAGGGGTGGTCACCACGGACTTCGGTTCCACTTCCGATGGAGCCCAGAGCGTCGCCATCCAGGCGGACGGCAAGATCGTCGCCGCGGGACGTACCGGCATTTTTGCCTTGAGCGATTTCGCTCTGGCCCGGTACAACACCAACGGAACCCTGGACACGTCGTTCGGAACGGGCGGGCGCGTGACCACGAACCTTCTCGGATTTGACGATTCAGTCGCTGCCGTTGTCATCCAGCCAGACGGGAAGATCGTCGTAGTGGGGGAGGTATTCGGTATCGGGACGGACGATTTTGGCCTGGCGCGATACAACCCAAACGGCACGCTGGACACGTCGTTCGGGACGGGCGGGGGCGTGTTCACGGACTTCGCCTCTGGTGACGATTTCGGCTTCGCGGTCGCGCTCCAAACCGACGGCAAGATCATCGCCGCGGGGACAGCATTCAATGGAGCCACGAACGATTTCGCCCTGGCGCGCTACAACGCGAACGGCACGCTGGACACGTCGTTCGGGACAGGAGGGATTGTCACTACCGACTTCGCATCCGGTGGCGATTCGGCCCTGGGCGTTGCAATCCAGCCCGACGGCAGGATCGTCGCCGTTGGGTTGGGGGGCACCGGCCTCCTCGATTTCGTGCTGGCGCGGTACAACGCCAACGGAACGCTGGATACTTCGTTCGGGACCGGAGGATTGGTCACCACTGACTTTTCGCCCGGCTTCGGTCGAGCCCATGCCGTTGCCATCCAGGGAGACGGGAAGATCGTCGTCGCAGGAGCCAGCGGCGGTGGCATCACATTTACTGTCGGGCGGTACAATTCCAACGGATCGATTGACACAACGTTCGGCACGGCGGGGACTGGGATCGTTACCACGGACTTCGGATTCGATCTTGGTGAATCTGCTGAAGCGGTTGTCCTCCAGGCCGACGGGAAAATCGTCGCTGCCGGTGCCGGGGTCAATTTCTTTGCTAGCAACGGGTTCCTCCTGGCCCGCTACAACCCCAACGGGAGTTTGGACACGTCGTTCGGGATCGGGGGGCAGGTCTCCACCGGCCCGGACGGCCTCGCCAGCAGCGTTGCCCTCCAGGCCGACGGCAAAATCGTCGCCGCAGGAACGGATCTCGACGATTTCGTCCTGGTGCGGTATCTGGGAGATGGCGGCGGAGGAGGGGGCGGCTGTCCTGAGGACACCGACGGCGACTTCATCCAGGAAAGCTTGGAAGCTCCATTCGGACGCTTCGTGGACGCATCAACGACACCGGATACTCAGGGCCAGATTGTGAGCCCCGGGGATCAAGACCTTTGCATCACCGACGCTCCGGGAAGCGACGGCGTGTTCGCGGAGTCGCTTGGCGGAGGCTCCAGTCCGGCCAGGTTCAACGTCATCTGCAGCGCTGGCACCGCGTCTGACTTCGAGGTCGGCTCCGTGATCGCGCCCAATTGCATCACGATGACCTGCCGAACACTCAGCAGTGGCAAAGTCGAAGCGGAAGTCCGCAATTCATGTACGATGACTGAAGCGGGCGGTACCGCTGCCGCAGAGTTTGCTGCTCCGAGCGACATCGAAGTGGACCTGCTGTCAGACGGCATAGTCGTTGGGACGGTCGTGCTTCCCGAGCCAGAGACACTGTTGTATAGCCAATCGACGTTGGAAGTGAGCGCGCCGATGTCGAACAGCACGACGCTGATCATATTGACACCTTCCGGTGATGAAATCGCAATCGCTCCCGGGCAGACGGCTGTCCTCCCACCCCCGTTGACCATCCCGGCTGTCTCCGAATGGGGCGTGGTCATCCTCTCATTGCTGTTGCTCACGGGGATCACGGTTCAGTTGACGCGTCGCTCGGCGACTGACGAGGCTTCTTCCATCCCGGCTGCGGACAACTGAACAGGGGCTACCCCCCGTTACACCCCGGTACAAGGCTGATCCGTTCAAAACGGATGAAAACCAGATCAGACGTGTAGTTATTACCTTGCGAGGGCGCTGCGCGCCGCTCCCCAACAGCGAACTCGCGCGCCGGAGCACCAAAACGCCATGCGCCAAACGAAGCCACCATCCGAACCGCGACAGTTATGGAGCGGCCCGCGCCCAGGAGCCCCATTTCCAACCCCGAGAACCGCCGTTTCGCCGCCCAGACCAAACGCGCAATTACCAAACGAACCCATTTTGCAGTGTAACTGGAATTCTCGTCGCGGCACCACATCGCCACGCGACCGACGCCAACGACCGCTTCGACGAGCACCGGGACACTCCCTATGATGCCCGCCGATCGGAGACCTTGCCCAATGCAACGCGAGCGAAATGCGACATCGGTGATCTGCACTCTCGCCATGACCATCATGGTCGCGGGGCTGCCTCCCGCGCTCGCCCACGCCGGAGAACTCGATCACCAGATCCAGAACCTGCTCGCCGATCTCGAGGGCTCGACCACACGATTCGGTCTCGCCGTCATCGATCTCGAGACCGGCGAGACGATCTTCGAACGCCACGCCCATCGCCCGCTCATCCCGGCCAGCAATCAGAAGATCATCGCCATGACCGCGGCGCTCGGCATCCTCGGACCGGGCTTCGAGTTCACCACGCGACTCGCCCTGCGTGGCCAAGACATCGTCATCATCGGCGACGGCGACCCCGCGATCGGCGATGCCAAGCTCTGCGAGAAACACGGAATCCAACCGACATCGACATTCGCACGCTGGATACGCGCGCTCGAAACCAATGTCCACCCAGACGGATTCGGCGATCTTGTCGTAGACGAGTCCATCTTCGATCAGCAGGTCACCCACCCCACGTGGGATTCCGCGGATCTTCAGAAGTGGTACGCCGCCCCCGTGGGCGCATTGAACCTCGCAGACAACTGCATCGAGGTCACCCTCCGTCCGACGCGCGACGGCGCGCCGCCCGTCTGGACGGCCGAACCCGCGTCCACCGTTGTGCGCGTCACCAACAACGCCACCTCCGCCGCCAAGGGGACCGTGCTCATCTCCCGCCCGGAGGTCTCGTTCCAATACTCCCTCGACGGCCGCTGTGGTTCGGAGCAAACGCTGATCCCTGTCCCGGTCCCCGATCCGGGTCTCTTCTTCGCCGACGCCTTTCGCGCCGCCCTCGACCGCGCCGGCATTCGCATCACCGGCTCCATCGTCAGACAGCGCGTCCGCCGCGCCGACGGCTCGATTCCTGAAGACGTTCGCGTGATCGCCGACCACCGAACCCCGATCGCCGACGTCCTCCAGAGGATCGGCACCGACAGCCAGAATCTCTTCGCCGAGTGCCTCGCCAAGCGCCTGGGCTACGAACACATGCGTCGAAGCACCGCCGCCACCGCGCACGGAAGCTGGGTCACCGCCGCGTCCGCCATGCGCGCGTTCGTCCGCCGCATCGGCATCGACACCAAAGGGATGATCGTCGCCGACGCATCCGGGCTCAGTCGCGAGAACCGCGCGACGCCCGCCCAACTGGCAGCCGTGCTTGCCCACATGCACACGCGAGCGAACGGCGCGCTCTTCGCGCAGAGTTTGGCCGCCGCCGGTCGCGAGGGCTCGCTCCGCAAACGCATGAAGGACATCCCCGGCGCGATTGCCGGCAAGACCGGAACACTGCGCGGCGTCCGCGCCCTCAGCGGCTACGCCATGGGAAAGAGCGGTCCGCGTTTCGCGTTCAGCTTCATCTTCAACGACATTCCCGGCGCGACCGCACGTTACAAAGGCACTCAGGATCAACTCTGCCGCCTGCTGGTGTCGCATGCCGACTGAACGCACCGCGAGTGACGCCGCTCGGCGTGAACGACTGGGAGCGATCCTGCTGATCGTCGCCGCAGTGCTCTGGAGCATCAACGGACTCTTCATTCGCAATCTGCACAACTCCGGACTGAGCGGCTGGTCCATCGCGGGTTACCGGTCGCTCTTCGCGTGCCTCTTCCTGACACCGTTCGCGCTGCGCAGACGGACGCCGATCCGCGACCCCGGGTGGACGGTCGCCGCCGTGCTCTGCTTCACGGCTATGTGCGCGACGTTCGTCATCGCGACGACACAGACGACTGTCGCCAATGCCATCATACTCCAATACACGGCGCCGGCGTGGGTGTTCCTGCTGTCCCCCTGGATCACGCGCGAGCACGCCACAAGCAGGCAGTTCGTCGCGCTGGGCTTCTCGCTCGCCGGTGTGGTGGTGATCTTCGCCTGGCAGTTCGATCCGACTCAGGGCGGTCTCGTGCTCGGTCTGGTGAGTGGCGTGGTCTTCGGCGTTCAGACCGTTGTCTTCCGCCGCGTGCGCGCCCTGGATCCCATCATCCTCGTCTGGCTGGCCTGCGGCGGATCGGCAATCCTCCTGCTCGCCATGGAACGCGCAACCGGCACGGCAACCGTGGCGTGGCCGAATCTCGGCTGGCTGTTGTTTATGGGCGTCGTACAGTTCGCCCTGCCCTACGTGCTCTTCTCAATGGGCGTCGGCAGACTGTCCGCGCAGAAGTCCGTGCTGCTCGTTCTCTTCGAGCCGCTGCTCAGTCCGGTGTGGGTCTGGATCGCCGTGGGCGAGTCACCCCACGTCTCCACCATCGTCGGCGGAGCGTTGATCTTCTGCAGCGTCATCTACGTCACCATCCTGGAGATGGTACGCGGCCGCGATCGCGCGGCAAGTTCGGGATTTGTTTGAATCACGCCCCACGATCATGCACTCTGGTAGTGCTGCTTGGCCAACGCCGGACAGAGTGTCGACGTATTGCCGACGCGGCGAGACGCCCTTGCGCGAGCGCGCCGCCGCCGCCATGAACCTCGTCGAGATCAACAGACAACCTCCCCCAGTCAAAGTGGACAACCGGTGCGAAAGGTGTGACTCTTTTGCGCGGGGCGGGCGACGAGTTGCGCGCCGGAAGTTGCGGAGCAGTTCATGAGTACACGCTGCGACGTTTTGATCATCGGCGGAGGCGTCGTCGGACTGTCCGTCGCGTTGCGCGTTCGGCAAGCCGGCGTGAGCGTCACGCTGCTTGAACGCGGTGTGTGCGGGCGCGAAGCTTCGTGGGCGGGCGGCGGAATCATCGCGCCGGCCAACCCGCAGCGCAGGGGGCCGATGTCGATGATCCAGCGCGCGAGCGTCGAGAAGTATCCCGCGTTCTGCGAAGAGGTTCGCGAGCTGTCCGGGATCGATCCGGAGTTCATTCGCTGCGGCGCTATCGAATTCCTCACCACCGAGCAGTTCGTCCAGATGGCGCATTCCGATGTCCGCGCCATGCGCGATATGTGCGCCCACGACGGCTCGCCGGCTGTCGAAGTCCTCACGGGCGAGCAGGCGCGCGCGTTGGAACCCAGCGTCACCGGAGATGCACTGGCCTATCTGCACAACCGGATCACGTCCCAGGTTCGGAACCCCAGAATTCTCGACGCCCTTCGTACGGCGTGCCTGCGGCTGGGCGTCGTCGTCCGGGAGAACACGTGCGTTACCGGGTTATGCACGCGCGAGGGTCGAGTCGACGGCGCCCGTACGAACGAAAGGACCTACGCCTCCGATCACACCATTCTCTGTGCGGGAGCGTGGTTGAGCCAATTCGTGCCCGCTGAAATCGCCGAGCTCATGCCGGTCCACCCGGTCCGAGGTCAGATCGTTCTCCTGCAACGGGCAGAGCCGCTCTTTACGCACATGATCAAGCGTCGTCGAGCCTATCTGATCCCGCGGCGCGACGGGCGTATCCTGGTCGGCGTCACCCTCGAGCCCGACAGCGGATTCGACGCACGCAACACCGTCGAGGGCATCAGGACTCTGCTCGACGACGCCCTGACCATGGTTCCCGGATTGGCCGACGCAACCGTCGCCGGCACGTGGTCGGGCTTCCGCCCGGGCACGCCGGACACGAGGGCGCACATCGGACGGGTCCCCGGGTTTTCGGGGCTGATTGCGGCCACCGGGCACTATCGTCTGGGCATCACGCTCGCCCCAATCACGGCCGACATCGTTCGCGACCTGATCGTCTCCGGTGAGACCCGGTTCGATCTTTCGCATTGCGCCCCGGGGCGACCGTTCTGATCGGCCACATGACGCGGGGGAGTGCGTGCCGCGCACACGTCGGAAGTCATCCAAACATGCCCACGCAAGCGTGGGCATGCCACCCGCGGTAAGCCGATTGGAAAACTGGCTCGTCGCACCGATTTGGCGGCACTTGACCGCCTCAAAACCCGATCATATCGTTATCGGGTGCGTTGATTCGGCTGGAATCGGCCCAGCGGCGCGCGTCTTGTTGGTCCGTGTCCTGAACACTTTGTAAGGGTGGTGCGAAATGGCAATTCGAGTGGGCATCAATGGTTTCGGCAGAATCGGGAGGCTCGTTTTTCGTGCGTGCGCGGCCCGCGGCGACAAGATTGAGATCGTCGCCATCAATGACCTCGGCAACGCGCAGGCGTTGGCTCATCTGCTCAAGTACGACTCCGTGCATGGCCGGTTCAACGGGACCGTTTCGGTCGAAAGCGATACGGCGCTGAACGTGAACGGCAAGACCGTCAAAGTCTGCGCCGAGCGATCGCCCGCCAACCTGCCGTGGAAGGACCTACGCGTCGATGTCGCGGTCGAGTCGACGGGTCTGTTCACCAAACGCGCTTCGGACAAGGGCGGCTACGGAGATCACCTCAAGGCCGGCGCGAGGAAAGTCGTCATCTCGGCACCGGCCAAGGACGAACCCGATCTCACCCTGGTCATGGGTATCAACGATGATCAACTCAAGCCGGAGCACGTGTGCGTCTCGAACGCCAGTTGCACGACCAACTGCCTCGCGCCGTTGGTGAGCGTCCTGCACAAGGAGTTCGGATTCGTTCAGGGGCTCATCACCACCGTCCACGCGTACACCAACGATCAGAAGATCGCCGATCAGTTGCACAGTGACCCACGGCGATCCCGTGCGGCGGCCATGAACGTCATTCCGACCACCACCGGCGCCGCCAAGGCCGTCGGCAAGGTGATCCCCGAGTTGAACGGCAAACTGAACGGGCTCGCGCTCCGCGTCCCGGTCGCCGACGGCTCGCTGACCGACCTCGTGGCGGTGCTCGAGAAGAGCGTCACCATTGACGACGTCAACGGTGCCCTGAAGTCAGCCGCCGAGGGCAGGCTCAAGGGGATCATGGAGTACAGCGAAGACCCGCTCGTCAGCAGCGACATCATCGGCAACCCGCATTCGAGCATCGTCGACGGCCTTTCGACGATGACCATGCCGGTCAACGGGGGGAATCTGGTCAAGGTCTACTCCTGGTATGACAACGAGTGGGGCTACTCCATGCGTACCGCCGACCTGATCGAGAAGCTGGCCGCCATTTAGTGCGGCGTTTCAGAAACGGCTACGTTTTCCTAAACCGCGACCGTGAGGAAGCGGTCATGACGGTGTCTCCGCGCGTCCCCTCCCTCGCGGTCGGGGCTCGGAAAAATGCCATCTGGCTGAGACACCGCATTAGCACAACCGGCGTCCGCGAAAGGAACCTGTGATGGCTAAGCGATCCATTGATGGCCTCGATGTGAGGGGTCTGCGGGTGCTCGTCCGGTTGGATCTCAACGTCCCGCTCGACGAAGCGTGCCGCATCACGGACGACGGCCGCATCAAGGCCACCCTGCCCACGGTGGAGAAACTGAGGGCAGCCGGCGGGAGGCTCATCCTCATGAGCCACTTGGGGCGTCCGAAGGGTGATCCCGACAAGGACAAGAGACTGTCACTCCGTCCGGTGGCCGATCGTCTGACCGAACTTCTGGGACAACAGGTCGCGCTGCTGTCAACCGACGCGAAGAAATCGGTCCGTCGTTTGAAGGACGGAGAAGTCTGCCTTCTAGAGAACCTGCGATTCCACGAAGCGGAGACCATCAAGGACAAGAAAGCCAAGGACGACCCGGACCTTCGAGCGAAGAAAGATCGATTCGCCGATGATCTTGCCGCAATGGCCGACGTCTACGTGAACGATGCTTTTGGAACGTGCCACCGCGACAACGCCAGCATGCTCACCGTCCCGCAGAAGATGGCGGGCAAGCCGCGATGCATCGGATACCTGGTCGCCAAGGAGCTGAAGTTCCTCGGCGAGGCCGTCACCGACCCCAGGAGGCCGTTTGTGGTCGTTCTCGGAGGCGCCAAGGTGTCCGACAAGCTCGGCGCGATCGAATCGCTGCTGGATAAGTGCGATACGCTGCTCATCGGCGGCGCGATGGCTTACACCTTCGCGGCCGCCGACGGTTTTCCGGTCGGCAAGAGCCTCGTCGAACCGGACCTGTACGATACGGCTCGCGCACTGCGTAAGAAAGCCGGCGCCAAGATTCGGATCCCGATCGACTCCGTCGCGGCCGCGGCCATCAGCGCCGATGCCGACCCAAAGGTCTGCGAAGGCGTCATCCCGCCGTTGATGATGGGGCTCGACATCGGTCCCAAGACCATCGCGGCATACAACGACACGCTGCACACCGCGGCGACCATCGTCTGGAACGGGCCCATGGGTGTGTTCGAGACACCGCCGTTTGACGCGGGCACGGTGGCCATCGCCAACGCCGTCGCCGGTGCCACCGGTCGCGGTGCCACTACCGTCGTCGGCGGCGGCGACAGCGCGGCGGCGATCAAGGCGGCCGGACTCGCCGACAAGGTGAGCCACGTGTCCACCGGCGGCGGCGCGTCGCTGGAGTTCCTTGAAGGCAAGCCCTTCGCCGCCATCGACGTCCTGGACGACGCGTAGTATCCTTGTGCGCTGGTTCCAGGAGGCGATCCCGTGCTCAAGACGCTGAAGCTCCACAATTTTCGCACGTACCTCAACGCTGAGTTCTCGTTCACGCAGCGCCACCTCGTGATAGGCAAGAACAACAGCGGAAAGAGTAATCTGTGCGCTGCAATTCAATTCCTGCGTGCTACCGCGCAAACGGAACTTGCGACGGCAGCAGCGGTAGTTCCAGGTGGTGCAGTTGAGATGAGCAATTGGGCGTTCAAGAGTGACGTCATGGAACTCTCGCTTGAAAGTGAGCTTCCAGTCGATGGGCAAACATGTCGCTTCTCGTATGTGCTTGAGCTGACCCTGGATTCGCCACAAGCCGCGCGCGGTGGCGTGCTGCAGAAGCTTCGCGTTACGAAGGAACTACTCGTGGCTGCAGGCCCGGGCTTTGAAGACGGCGCTACTCTTCTTGAGAACGACGGCACAAGCGCGGGAATCCTCCATGAGGACAAGTGGGTATTGACGTGTAGCAGGGAACTGGCAAAGACCCCACCGCCGACAAACGCAACGATGCTCTCGACGCTGTATGAATCCGAGTCGACTACACTCGCCACGGCTTTTAAGAAGTACATATCCGGCTGGTGCTACTTCACGTTCAGTCCGGAGAAGATAAGGCACGGTTGGCGCGACAATTCCGTTGTGGGATTGGGGCTGCAGTCGCACGGGGAGAATCTCGCCTCAGTTCTGTACTATCTCAAGAATCTCGATGAGCGCAGATACCGGCGCATCATCGATCATGTTCGATTGATCGAACCGGACCTTGAGCTCATCAACTTCTCGCCAACGCCTGATCGAACCGTTGTACCGTACGTCGGATTGAAGAACTCACCTGCCGTGTCATGGCACGGGCTCTCCGATGGGACCCTGAGGTACCTCGCCTTGGCGACAGTGGTCGAACTCGTGAGTTTGGGTCCCGGCCCTTCGAATGACCTCCCGTCGTTTCTTGTGCTCATTGAGGAGCCCGAGAACGGAATATGGCCAGGGCAACTTCGTGCGGCTCTTGATATGATTGAGGAATGGGCACCTGCGGCGCAGTTCATCTTCACATCTCATTCGCCGTATTTCATCAATCTCTTCGATGGAACGCGCGATTCGGTGACACTCCTGAGAAGGCGTAATGAGCGATCGGAAGTTGTCATCCCACCGCCTCCGGAAGACGATCCCGATCGCCCGCTGCTCGCAGAGCAGTACTCGATGGAGCTGTTCGATTGATCCAGACAATCGGCGTCATCTGCCAAGATGCAAACAGCCTTGGGCTCCTGCGTGGGCTGCAATCACGGCTCTCCTGCGGCGCTGAGTTCATCGCCTCGCCCACGCCGATCGGAAAAAGTCGACAGATGAACCGCAAGCAAGCCAGGGACGCTTGGTTCTTCTTTCGACAGCGGGGGGCGCACCTGATTGTCCGTTTCACCGACGCCGACCGGCATCGCTGGCAGGATGTGCGTAGGGCAGAACTCGCCATATTCCCACAGGAGGCGCGGTCACTTGTCATATGCGGCGTGGCCGTTGAGAACGCGGAAGACTGGCTCAATCTCGACGCCGACTACCTTGCAGATAAACTGCAGATCGCAGTGGATGATCTGACCGACTCGGTTCATCGCACCGGTCGGATTAAGAACGCCATTGCCCGGCGCAAGCACGAAGATGAAAGAACCAGTGATGTCGTTGCGGCGTTGGTGCGCGACGCGCCATCTGACGTTTTTCACCGGTGGCTTGCTACTGACGACGCACTCCGCACCTTCTACTCCGACTGTCGATCCGCCGCTGCCAGCGCGGATTGCCCGACGCCGAACGAACTGGACGCCCCGGAATATGGGTAGATTCCCGAGAGAGCCCGGAATCCGGATCGCGCCGTCGCTGCTGGCGGCGGATTTCTCGCAGCTTCGCGATCAGGTTGCGCTGGTTGAAGACGGCGGCGCGGACCTGCTGCACCTCGATGTCATGGACGGGCACTTCGTGCCGAACATCAGTTACGGCGTCCCGGTAATCGAGCACCTCAGACCGCACACCGGACTCTTCTTCGACGCCCATCTGATGATCGAAGAGCCCAAACGATACGCCGAGATGTTCGCCAAAGCCGGCTGCGACCTCATCACGTTCCACGCCGAAGTGACCGAGACGCCGGAGGACGTCATCGAGCACATTCGCGGTCTCGGGGTCAACGTCGGAATCTCCATCAACCCCACCACGCCCGTCTCCGCCATCGAGCGTGTTCTGCCCGACCTCGACCTAGTGCTGGTCATGAGCATCTGGCCCGGTTTTGGAGGCCAGAAGTTCATGCCCGAGGTGCTGCCCAAGATCGAGCAACTCCGCGGGATGCTCCGCCCCGATCAACGGCTTGAAATTGACGGCGGGATCAACCAGGATACCATCGCCCTCGCCGTAGCGGCCGGGGTGGACACGCTGGTGGCCGGCTCGGCGATTTTCCGCCGACCGGACCCGGTGAACGCCATGCGAGACCTGCGGGAGCTGGCCGAGGCGGCCGCTAACTAAAACTCGGGAGCGGGTCAATTCATGATGGTGCAGAAACGGGACATCCCCGCGGGCATCTGGGATAGCTGCCAGGAGTGCGGGCACATGGTGTATCAGAAGGAGGTCGAGGAGAACCTCCACTGCTGCCCGGAATGCGGCCACCACCGGCGGATCAATGCCCGCGCCCGCATCGAACAACTCGTCGACCCCGACTCGTTCGAGGAGCTGTACGCCGATCTGTCGCCGACGGACCCTCTCAAGTTCAAGGATCGCATCCCCTACCGCGAGCGCATCAAGGCGGTCCAGCGAAAAACCGGCGAGCGCGACGCGGTCGTCGTCGGGCGTGCGTTCATCAGAGGGCGCGCCGTGATCCTCGGTGCGATGAACTCGGATTTCATCATGGCGTCCATGGGCGCCGTCGTTGGCGAGAAGATCACTCGGGCGATCGAACGCGCCATCGAAGAGGATCACCCGCTTGTCCTGGTCACGGCCTCCGGCGGGGCGCGGATGCAGGAAGGCATGATCTCCCTCATGCAGATGGCCAAGACGTCCGCCGCGCTGGCCAAGCTCGATGAAGCCGGCGGGCTGTACATCGTGGTCGCGACCGATCCCACGACTGCCGGCGTTGCCGCGAGTTTCGCGAGCCTCGGCGACGTCATTGTCGCCGAGCCCGGCGCCATGATGGGCTTCGCCGGTCCGCGGGTGATCGCCAACACGATCAAGCAGGATCTCCCCGATGGCTTCCAAACCGCCGAGTTCATGCTGAAGCATGGCTTCGTCGACCGCATCGTCAAGCGCCACGATCTCCGCCGAGAGATCGCCCGCATCATCGACTACAGCGGCAAGTAACCAGGCGCAGCCGCAATTCACCGTCACGTTCGTCGAGTCGGCGAGGGGCGGTGGTCGCGAGTCGGTTCAGCTCGCTATCGGTGACGTCGCTCCCGGGCGGTCTGCCCGCGGTGAGGTTCCGGGACACCTGAATGTGTTGATCGACGAACCGCCGACCTCGTTTGACGCGTCCACGCGTTTCTCGTAACAAATGCCGTTGTCCAGCGATCGCACCGCGCCGGGCGCCGGCTTGCGCAAGGCACGAATCGAGCGGCGAGAGTGCCACTCGATGGCACTCGATGTCGGACCATGTCGGTACGGGAATGGATGAGAATCGAACACGACGGGGACCGCGCAAACGACTCCGCAACGGGTCCGTGCACCAGGGGAGGCGGCAGGGGCGGTCGATTTGCCCGGCTCGGCTTACTTCGGCGTGAGGCACAGCAGCGCGGAGAGCAGAATATGACGCAACTGCTCGGTCGTCTGGGTGTCGAGGAACTCTCTGGTAAAGTCCAGGCGTGTGGGCGACGGAAAGGCGAGGAGTCGCGGGGTGAGCTCGTCACGCGTCAGCGCCGCGAGTTCCACCACGAGGTGATTCGACTGGTTCGGGTTCGGAGGAATCATCCCAACCGGTTCCTTTCGCAGGGGCGGCACGACGTCCGACTCACGTCCACACATCCAAGACACCGCCCACATACAATTGTACGCTTGTTGAGAGCGTCCCTTCAACGCGTTTCACGGGATCTTCCAAAGGCAGATCGGAAGGCCAAAGACGATCGATCGGCATCAGCACGTCCACGTTCGGTTTTTCGCCACGGGGGCGGCGCCGTGCAGAATTTGCACAGTGACAGTAAATGCGCGTACGTACGTGTTTACCCAAACGCTCGGCCAGGAGCGAATGGGCGTAGCTCAACCTCAGCAGGCGAGGCAGCGAGTAGTAGAGGGTGTATTGACGCGCGGAAAGGAGACTGCCGGTACCGATCGGTTGCAGCTTCACGAAGACGCTTCTTTCATCCGGAAAGCACCACGGCGGTCCCGCCGCGCCGGCGGACGAACCCACCGGTGACGAGCATGCGACGTGCCGGGGTACCGGCTCGGCACGTCGGAACGGCGCTTGGCCTCAACATGTTGCAGCGGGTAGCTTTACGGTCGCGGTGAGGCGGTTACCCGCTGTGCCGGAAATGACGAGTCGAGCACGTGTTGCTTTGGTGCAACATCCGACGCGGCGAGTGTGGCGGGATGGTAACATCGACTCCGCGACCGTCGGCGAACCGATGGGTGGATGGAAACAGATGGACAACCGCGGCGTCAC
>JAJDDR010000337.1 GCA_029260255.1 Phycisphaerae bacterium | reverse complement strand
GGGATTCGCCCACGCCCCAGGCGCGTGGCCCGCCACTGCTCAAAACGCTGCCGAACCGCCGCAAACCGTACGGGTTCCGCGCCTCTGCCTTTGGATCGCATCAGCCGTCCTCCAGACCACCATCGGTCTGCGGACGACGATGCCGGCCCGGTCAAATCGCTTCATGCACGCTCACCGGAAAGAAACGAACCACCGCGCAATCCACGGCCCGCTAGGAGTACACTTGAACAAAGAGCCGCTACCGTGTGACCGTTGCCGAGCCCTATCTCACCGTCCTTTTTTCCGCTTCACCGGGCGAAGCTCAAGCCCGAACAGCTCGCACAGCTTCCCAACCGTCGATGCCCGGATGTCCCGCTTCGATCGTAGGAACCCGTGCACCGCCTGATAGGGGATGTCCGCGCGTTTGCTCATCTGGAGGATGGAAAGCCCGCTCGCCTCAGCCGATTTTCGGAGTTGGTTTACGATGCTCATGCTAAACATGATATCACATGTTAACCTATCTGTCAAGCCAGTTTCGACTTTGTTGTCACCAATACTTGTGGTAGCTCATTTCCGAAGCACGCCCATCCGTCATTGTTCTCGCGAGCGAACAGCTCCAGCCGCGGTCCCTTGATATACATCACTTCGATGATGGCGCGGCACTCCGCGGGCTTCTCGCTGTGGTTTCCCAGCGCGACGTACTCACTGGGCTGGAGAGGCAGCCTGCATGTGTTCTCGTCTCTCTCAAGCAGCACCTTGCCGTGGGGGACGCCCGACAGGTCGACTATGCGAACCGGTATCCGGTCGCGGGCGTTGCCGTGCTCCTTCGCGAGTTGCCGGTACGCTTCCAAGCGGCGACGACCAGCGATGAGCGAGTACTGTTCGTCGACCACGACTGGGATGCGCAAGCGCTGTTGCGCGCATACTCTCAGCAAGAGCACCGACGTCGCCGAGTTCCTTGCGGAAACGCTTGGCGACCGTGATTTCATCGATCGAAACGCATGGCTGCTTCATTGGTCAGCCCCCTTCGCGTCAACTGCCCCGACGTGCTTGGCGCGGTATTGCATCGTGGGCCGGTAGTATTTGCACGATCGCGGCGCCG
Source organism: Phycisphaerae bacterium (assembly GCA_029260255.1). Classification (GTDB taxonomy): domain Bacteria; phylum Planctomycetota; class Phycisphaerae; order UBA1845; family UBA1845; genus OFTM285. Next base: position 1,419 of record JAJDDR010000337.1, on the reverse strand, counting down.
GTCTGCCCCTGCCGCTGGTTCTCCAAGATCAGCGTCGTGTCGCGCACATCGCCGGACGGTTCGCGCTGGCGATCGATCAGGATCAAGTTGTCGGCGTCGGCTTCGATGATCCCGCTGTCGCACAGGTCGGACATCCGCGGACGCCGGTTGTCTTTCTCCGGCCCTCGATTCAATTGGGCGAGCGCCACAACGGCCGTGTCCGTATCGAGCGAAAGTGCCTTGAACAACGCGGACAAGGCACCGACCCGTCGTAGGTCGTTCCGCTCATAGTCTCCGGGCATCGTGCACAGCCCCAAGTAGTCGACGACGATCAGCCGCACGCCGTGACGATGCACACAACGACGGGCATACGCGGCAACCGCACGGGTACCCGACACGGACGCTGCGCGCCGAACCCACCGCAACCGCCAACAACCGCGCGCCGCGAGGACAAAACGCCATGCGCCGAACGAAGCCACCCATCCGAACCGCGACAGTCATGGAGCGGCCCGCGTCCAGGAGCCCCATTTCCAACTCGAGAACCGCCGTTTCGCCGCCCAGACCAAACGCGCAATTACCAAACAAACCCATTTGCAACTGTCACTTCAAAAAAAGCCCGATGCCCGCTCAGCCCTCCCGCACGCACGTGGGGCCGCGCCCTCGATCCCTCCCATCCCGCCCTCTGCGTGCTCCGCGTTCTCTGCGGTTCCCACTCAATCCGCGGCCGTTCCGCTCCCTTTGTGCCTGCGTGCCTCCGTCCCTTCTTCCCCGTGCCCTGTCCTCCAATGACCGCCGCCGATAACATCAGACACGTCGCAGAGCGATCCGCCCTCCAAAAACCCCGTCCGCGAACGAACCGACACCAAGAGTGGACGTTTCGCGACGCGAAGGCAGCATCGCGGCACGTCCGCGCACGAAGGAGAACGGTGTGAAAATCATCAACGTATGCGGCGCCCGACCCAACTTCATGAAAATCGCACCCCTCATGCGCGCCTACCGCGCCGACGGCCGCATCCGCCCGATCCTCGTACACACCGGACAACACTACGACGAACGCATGAACAAGAGGTTCTTCGACGAACTCGAAATCCCCGTACCCGACATCAACCTCGAAGTCGGCAGCGGGTCGCACGCCGTCCAGACGGCCGACATCATGACCCGCTTCGAACCGGTCGTCACCGAGCACCAACCCGACGCCGTCCTCGTCGTCGGCGACGTCAACTCCACCGTCGCGTGTACGCTCGTCGCCACCAAGCTCAACATCCCCGTGATCCACGTCGAAGCAGGCCTGCGATCGTTCGATCGCACCATGCCCGAAGAGATCAACCGCTTGGTCACCGACACGCTGTCCGAGATGCTGTTCGTCACCGAGCCCAGCGGCGTCGAGAACCTCCGCCGCGAGGGCGTTGCCGACGCGAAGATCCACTTCGTCGGCAACGT
>JAJDDR010000336.1 GCA_029260255.1 Phycisphaerae bacterium | reverse complement strand
ACCACCGCCTCGGCCACCAGCCCGCGGATGATCTGATGGCGGTAACGGCCTTCCACCGTAACGAATCGGGTCAGCCGCTCCGGCGAAAACCGGTTCACGTGAACCCAGCGGGCGCGCAAATCCCCCGTCGCCCCGAACTTGAATCTCCGCCGGTAACCCGCGCCCAGCCGAATCGTGCGCGACGGACTGATCGTCGAATCGTGGTCCTCGTAGTCCGCCGTGAGCCTGAACGGCTCCCGGTCGTACTCGACGCCCACGATGTTCGTCCTGACGTTCTCGGCGACCGCGCCCGTCGCGTCGTCCGGCGAGATATCCTGATCCTGCCTGCTGTAGCGGAAATACGGCGCCAACCCGAACTTGAAGTCCTGCCGAATGCTGAAGTGCTGAGTCAGCGTGTCGAGCATGAACGACCCGCCGATGGTGAACACGTAGTCCACCAGCACGATTTCCTCGTCGCTGATCGCCCCGGTCGGAACACGCTCGATCTCGACGCGGTCGGGGAAGACGCGAACTTCGTAGTCGCGCTCGCGCTGATACACCGTCACCTGGTCCTCGGCCGTGATCCTGATCGACGTCGCGTTGATGTCCGTGCCAACGAAGATGATCGGCTCCGGATCGCGAAACGTCCGCCGCTCGTCGATCTGCTCGATGTCCTGCTCGCCGCCGGTGCGATCCTCGCGCTGCTGGCGAAAACGGTAGTTCGCGCTCAGCCGGCCCCAGCGGTTCTTCTTGCGATAGTCGACACTCACCTGACCGCCCACGCGGTCGATCTTGGGTCCCAACTCGAAGTCCTGCGTCTGGTAGAATGCGAACAACTGGGAGGTGAGACTTTCATAAAACTGGTGCTCGGCCGTCGCCGCGAAATAGATGGACTGCTCGCTGATCGGCGGAACCCCCGTAAGGGTCCCCTGCTCACGGTCCAGCGCGTCGACGATGTACCACGATCGAAAATCGTCCGAGTGCCACAAGCGAAGCGTCTCACGCAACCGGGCGCGCTGAATGTCGTACGTACCCTTCTGATCGAAGTAGTTCAGTTCCGAATCCAAGCGGTGCTGATGCCCGTCGCCGAAGTCCCACTGGTGCGAGAGCGTGGCTTCGTCCGAGGTGTAGTTCAACGCGAACGGCCGCTCCTCGACCGACCGGTGCTCGTACTCGAACGTCAACGCGTTGGAGTCGGTGAACCGGTAGCCGGTGTTCAGGCGGAAGTTGGTGTTGGACTGAAAACCCGCCTCATCATCATCACCCAGCGGAGCCAGGTCGACTTCCGTGTGGGTAAACTGAACGTTGCTCGGCATCTTCTCGTCCACGTACTGCCAGGTGAGACCGAGGTTGGTGGTCGTCGTCTCCAGGCTCGACAGAAACTTGCGCGGCTCGAGGCGCCGGTGACGGCGCGCGAACACGCTTCCGGGATACGGCTTTTTCTTGAAGAACCCCGCATCCAGGTCGAATTCCACGATCGTGCCCTCCTCGCTGTCGAACCGCTCCCGGTCGCCGAACACATCCTCGTTTTCCTGCTGCAGGAGCCCGAACAAGCCCGCAACGGTGAACTCGAGGAAATTGGGATGGTACACGTATCCGTCGAACTCGAGTTTCAAGCTCTCCTCGAAGATCGTCTCCTCCGAACGCGAGTCGCTCGTTCCGACCCGAGACGTTTGCTCCGTCTCGCGGGCCCGGGCGACGAATTCGACGTAGCCGCCCATGTCGGTCAACTGAAATGCCTTCACGCCGCTACGCCGCTGCGGGCCCGTCTTGCAGCCGCTCAATCCAGGAACCACGATCAGCACCAGCGATATGCCGGCAGCGAGCAAGACCACCGGTGAAACCGGCCGGGACGCGCCACTGCCGTATGCGATGACCCGGCTCACGGTTCGATTCGTTTCAAAAAGAAACGGTTGTCTTCACCGTGAGCGTGGTGGCATTCCGTGCAATCCTGCGTCTCCAGAGAGCCGTGGTGGACGCCGACGCCGAGATCGCCGCGCTCGTGGCACTTCAGGCAGAGTTGTTTCGGCTCGCTGCGCAGCAGATACGCGTGCGGTGTCCCGTGGTGATGGTGACAGAACAGGCACGCCCGGACCGCGACCGGACCGTGAACATACCGAACGTCACCCGGCACGTTGGTGTGGCAGCCCTGGCACAGCCCCTCGGCCGGCGTCCTGAACAACTCATGCGTCTGTGAGTTGTGGCATTTGCCGCACCGGTTTTTGCGAAAAGGCTCATGGGCGCGGATCACGACCGCCCGCCGGACCTCACCCGCACCGCCTTCCCCGCCCCGAAACACGCGCCGCGGCAACGGCTCGTACCCGACGGTGGGTGTGCTCCCGAGCTCCGGCACACCGTCGAGAAAGAACGTCATCACGCGGTGCTTGGTCGGTTCGGAACAGGATACCGCGGCCACGGTCCCCACGAGCGCGGCCATCGCGAACCCGCCCGCGCAGCGCTTCGCCGATGCCGTGTTCCTGGCTTGCCAAATGTTCATTCCGGATCTTGCGCGTCGCTGGGCTGCTCGGAGTGCATCGGGTCCTGACTGAGATCCTCCTGCTCTTCAACAGCGCCGATGCCTTCGTCCATCTTGATCTTCGGGAGCGGTGCAACCTTCAGTTTCGACACCTGATAGCCGTCTGGAAAGCTCCCGAACGCGTACACGTTGATGAGCCGCTTGCCGTACTGACTCACCACGAACATCAGATACTCCGCCTTGAAATCCTTGTGCACGTACTTGCTGAAGTAGGGCAGCGATGACGCGTCGATCGCCAGTGACGAAGGCAGTCCAAGCGCACCCGGCATGTCGCCCGGGCCGCCGAAACGCATCAGCGTCTCCCCGTCCGTGTTGAACATCTGCACGATCTCGGTCGATCCGTCGGCCACGTACACCACGCCGTCGGGGCCCACACGAATGCCGCGAGGCCTGCCGAACTGCCCCAGATGGTAACCCGGCGACCCCTTCGCCCAGATCGGCTCACCCTCGCGCGTCAGCTTCTGGATGCGCCAGTTGTGCGTGTCGCTTACGTATACGAAACCGTCCTCGTCGGTGCACAGGCTACCGGGGATCTTGAACTGCCCGGGCTCACCACCCGGACCGCCGAACGTCCGGAGCACCTCCCCCGACGTGCGATCCAGCACCACGACCTGGCAGTCCGCGTCGTTGTCCAGCACGTACAACTCGTTTTCGAAAATCGCTACGTCCACGGGCCGGCACGGCTGCGGAACGTCATAAGCCGTCACATACTCGTCGTCCGGGCTGAAGACCACGATCTGCTTGCGAACCGGGTCCACCACGAACTTGAAACCCAACGGGTCGATCACCAGGTTGATCGGCTTGCGCAGCCGCTCGGGACCGCGACCGCCCATGACCGAATACGTGTGGGTCTTGAAGTCCATCCGGCTCAGGCAGAGCCCTTTCGTGTCGCACACGTACACCACGCCGTCGCGCGCCGCGACGCCGTACGGCTTGTTGATCGCCCGCGCTGCCTCCGGCTCCTCACCCAGGATGAACTCCTCGAACTGGCTGCTCCCGGGCTCCACCTGTTCCGCGCCGCTCGCCCAGGTCAGAAACTGGACCCGTGGCTTCCCCGGCGGTGCGGGGAAGAACATCAGCCCTTCCCCCTCCGGTTCGCCCGTCTGGCACCCGGTCCCCAGAGCGAGAAGCCCGATTCCGCTCGCCGCCATCGCCACCAAACGTGTTCGCGTGATCATGAGTCCTCGTCCTCGGTGGGCATTCCAACGATCAGCCCGCAATACGGCGGCAAGTATCATGCCAGATGGAACATCGGCGGAACAGCCGCCGCTCGCCTATTCCAATCGCATCGCCACGCTCCGCCCCCCCCCCCAAAAAAAAACGCGTCCCGCAGCCGCCCGCGGATCACTGGTCCTCGACCATCAGGTGTGACTCGAAGAAGTCGGCTAGTTTCTGGTAAAAAACAATACGATTGGCCTCTTTGGCGAACCCGTGACCCTCGTCGTCGAACGCCAGCATCTCCGGGTTCTGCCCGCGGGCTTTCAGCGCCTCGAAAAGCTGTTCGGCTTCGTGAAACGGAACGCGCGGGTCGTTCTTGCCGTGCGCGATGAGCACCGGTGTCTCGATCCGATCGACGAGATAGATCGGCGAAATAGACTTCAGAAACGCGGGATCGTCCAACGGACCGTACTCCGCCTCACGAAGCTTCCGCCGGTACGCCTTCGTACGCTTCAAAAACGTCTCGAAGTTCACGATGCCCACGACGTTGCACGCAGCGCCGAAAACCTCGGGCGCCTGAGTGATGACGGCCATCACCATGAATCCGCCGTAGCTCCCACCGTAGGCGGCAATCATCTTGGGCTTGCTGTAGCCTTTCTCGATCAGCCAGCGCGCACACGCCACACCGTCACGAACGCTGTCCATGCGCTTTTTGTAGTTGTCCATCTGGAGGTAAGCGGTTCCATAACCCCGGCTCCCGCGAACGTTCGGCGCAAGCACACCGAACCCCCGCGACAGAAAATACTGAAAGTGCCTCGAAAAGTAAGGCCGATACTGACCCTCCGGACCGCCGTGGTAGCTGACCACGAACGGAATCGGCCGACCGTGCCGGTAACGCTCCGGCAGATAGAGAAACGCCGGCACCTCCAGCCCGTCGAATGACGCGATCCTCACCAGTTGCGGCAGCGGGAAGCCCCCTACGTCGATACCGTGCGTGTCGGCGCAGGTGAGCCGCGTCGGCCGAGTCCCCGAATCGCCGACGCGCCACTTGTAAATCGAACCGGGCGTGTTCGCGTTGTTGACCGAGTACAGCAGCGTCTTGCCCGTCAGCCGCACGTTGCCGATCACCCCCGCCGGAATCTCCGGACCGACGAGCGGCGTCAGATCGGGAAGGGAGAACAGATGCACCCTGGCATACCCGTCGACGTTCACCACCACGGCCAGCGTGTCGCGCGCGTCGTTGACCACGGCGTAGTCGAGATCATGCACCGCGAACTGCGGCAGCGCCGGCTCGATTTTCCCCGTGCGCAGCACGATCTGAAACAACTGCTTGCGATCACCACCGTAGTCCGACACAACCAGAAACTTCGTGCCGGCCGCGTTGTACCCCACCGGGTTGAACGACCACGGCTTCTCGACCCAGTCCAGCGGGCGCGAGCCCATGCCGATCAGCGAAACCTCGCGCACGTGCGACTCCGAAGCCGAGACGTACTGACCGATCGTGAGCTTGTCCCCGCGACGGTTGAAGTCCGAGGGGTACCAGTAGCCCGGCTTGTCCCAGACCAGCTTCGACTTCCGCGTCTGCATGTCGAACACGAAGACGTTGAAGTTCGCCTTCTCGTACCGGTTGGCCCGATACGCGAACTTGCTCGAATCGCGATTCCACACCACCGAGCCGAACACCGTCTCGCGATCGACCAACAGCGGCTCGATCTCCTCCGTACCCGCATTCATCAGGTGAATGTCGTACTGCTCATCCCCGCCGCGCGCCGCCGAGATAGCGATCCACGCGCCGTCCGGCGAGACCGTGTACTCACCGAGCCCGTCCTCGAAATGCGTGATCGGCGTACCCCGCTTGGCACCCGGCGCTTGCCGGTGCAGTTGATTGATGCCGTCTTCGAGATCGACGTAGTAGAAGTTCCCGCCGACCGCCAGCTCCGCACTGCGAGGCCACCGGATCTTGACAAACCGCTCGATCGACGCCCGCTGACCGTTGCCCACCCCCCGCCGCATCGAACAGCCCGCGCCACCCGCAACGATGAGCAAACCAGTAACCATGAGTCGTACGGTCGATGCGCGCATCGCGTAGCCTCCCGCCGGATGAACCGATTCGTCCCCCCAGTCCCGCGCCACCACTTCCCCCGCGCCGCAGCATAATGGACACACACCGTCCGCTCAACACGACCCCTCCCGAAACCAATCCCCCCATCAGAACCCGGCGAGCAAGCGACGTAGTAACAGGTAGGTCGCATGCGATGAGGCGCGGGTGCCCCACCCTTGAGCGCTGCGGTATGGGGTACCGACACGGAAGGACGGGGCACCTCAGGGTCAGCACACATTGAGCCCTTTGTGCAGCAAGCACTTTCATCAAGAAGTCATTGCTCCAGCCGGCGATTTGGCTCTTTCCCTTGATGCTGTGCTTTGACGGGTGGCGTCGAGTGGCGATGCACCGGGGGTGGTCATGCCTTCGCGCGTTTGCGGCGTTCATGGCATGCGTGGGCTCGGCACGACGAGATTCCGGGTTCGTCAGTAACGCCGATCTGCGTGATCAGTCCGGGATGGCGACGTTCTTCGGCACCGTGCCGACCGCCGTCGAGACGCCCAGTCGAATTACACCCTCCCGCTCGAATCGCGCGAAGATTCTCTGGATCGTGTCGACCAACTCGGTCAGTCGTTGCGACGTCATGACCAGCGAATCGTACATCCGCGGGTCTCTCACAAACCTGCCCGCGCTGCCCTCACCGGCTTCCATGGCCGCAATCAGCCTCATCAGCGACCCCGTGAGTTTCGCCGAGTTGTCCAGCACCGGCCGAATGTCGGCGGCGATCTGACTGATGTCCGCATTCGCGTTGTCGATGCCGGCTTCGAGCTTCGCACTTATTCGCTTGATATCGACACGCAGGTCGGCGGTCATGCTACTGATATTGTTAAGTGCCGTGCGACCGTCTTCCGCCATCGACCGCACGTTGGAGAACAACGTCAGCCAGCCGGCTTTCACCTCTGGGTCACCGAACGTGTCGTTGAACGCCTTGAGCGACTGGTCAAAACGTTCGATGACGGTCGAGAGGTTGGCCGTCAATTGCCGCGCTTCATCGACGGGGTTGTCCACCGCCTCGACGGTGTGTCGCTCCAGCAGAACGTGCAGGTCGTTTGCCACCGGAGTCAGCGCTTCGACGAAGTATCCGAATTGCCCCACGGAGCGATCGACCGAATCCATGAGGGTGTCCGGAATCATGTTACCCCAGACGTTGCCCATGACCCCGGTGATGGCCTCCCCCTTCGGCAGCGGTGACGCAATCTGGCCTTCGAGCACCTTGATGTCAATTCGTCCGCGTCCCAACCCGAACCCGGCCGGCTGCACCACGGCCCACGCCGTTCGCGGGATCGTATACTCTATGTCGATCGAACCCACGATCAGCGCGCCCGCGTCGAGACGCTCGCGGTCTTTGAATCGAACCTCCTTCACGCGCCCGATCTGCACGCCGCTCAGGAAGATCGCCGTGCCCTCGCCGATCCCGCTCGGCTCCTTGACCAGCATGTTCAGGTCGTATTCGCCACGACCCAGTAGCGCCGGCAACTCTCCGAACGATGACATCAGCCATGCCAAGGCGCCCAACCCCGCAACCGCGAAGATGCCTACAAAAGTGTTCCGTCTTGCCTCGTTCATGATCCGTTCTCCCCGAGACTCCGTAGGTCGTCCGCGTCCGCGCGCCCCTCGATAAACCGACTCACCCGTTCGTCCGCACACGCCCGAATCTCATCGCACGTTCCGTCGAAGATGAACTCCCCTTCGTGCAACATGACGATTCGGTCCGCGACCTTGAACGCGCTGGCCATGTCGTGCGTGACCACGATGCTCGTCACACGCATCTCACGCTTGAGTTTCAGAATCAACTCGTTGATCGTGTCGGCCCGAACCGGGTCCAGACCGGTCGTGGGTTCGTCATACAGGATCACCGAAGGATCGAGCGCGATGGCCCGCGCCAGCGCCACACGCTTCTTCTGTCCACCGGACAATTCCGCAGGCATCTTGTGCCCGATTTCCGCCAGGCCGACCATCCGGAGCTTCTCATCCACGATGCGTTTGATCTCGGCCTTGCGCTTGTCGGTGCGCTCCGCCAGAGGAAAAGCCACGTTGTCGCCCGCGCTCATCGAATCGAACAACGCGCTGAGCTGAAAGAGAAACCCGAAGTCACGACGAATACCGGCCATCCGCCGGTCGGGAAGGTGTTCGATCCGCTCGCCCCGGTACAACACGTGTCCCCTGTCGGGTCGCATCAGCCCTACGATGTGCTTGAGCAGCACGCTCTTGCCCATGCCGGATTCGCCGATGACCACGGTCGTCTCACCCGCGTTCAGCGATAGATTCACCTCGCGAAACACCTGCTGCCGCCCCAATCGCTTGTGCACGCCCATCAGTTCGATGAGGGGGTCTGCGCCGCCGGGAGCACGCGAGGCACCGGGGGTGTCAACCGCTTGCGCCATGGTGAACCTACAACAACGGTCTGAAGCCCCAGACCGCCCGGTATATATCCTGCAGCGCCCGGAGCATGTAGAAATCGGTGATCAGAATCACGATGAAACTGGTGACAAACGCGCTCGTACAAGCTCTCCCGACGCCCTCGGCGCCCGCCTTGCAGTTGAATCCCTTGTAGCACGAGATCAAGCCGATGAAGCCGCCGAACACAATGCTCTTGGCCAGCCCGCTGTAGAGGTCCCACTTCTCGACCGCGTCGGCCGTATAGAACATGTACGGCTCGGACGGGATGGACTCCATGATGACCGCCACAAACCAGCCGCCCAGCGCGCCCATCATATTGCAGTACAGCGTGAGGATCGGCGCCAGGATGACGCACGCGACAAAACGGGGCACCACCAGATGGCGGATCGGGTTCGAACCCATCACCCGCAGCGCGTCGAGCTGCTCGGTCACGTTCATCGTGCCGAGTTCCGCCGTCAGCGCGCCGCCGACGCGCCCGGCCAGCATGACCCCGGCGAGCACCGGTCCCAGCTCACTCACCAGCGAGAGGTTGACCAGCACGCCCATGCGCTCCTCCAAACCGGCCGCCCGTAGCTGCGCTGCCGCCTGGGCGGCGAGCACCAGCCCGACAAACAGACCGGTGATCATCATGACCGGGACCGACCGGACGCCGACGAGATAGAACTGCGGCATCAGCCTGCCCCAGTCCTTTGTGCGCATCGCCGTTGAGGGCAGGAACGCGAGCGTCGCGCCGGTGAACCGCCAGAATCGGCCGAACTCCGTCGCCGACGCGATTGTGCGGGCACCGATGGCAGCGAAAAACGAAATCATAGAGAAATAGCCGAGTGCAACCGTTGGCCATGCCGAGCCGCATCCTTGTATCCCGCGCCCCAAACTGTGTCAATGCGAAACACGCGCTGCGATCCCCCGATCGACGGGGTGTGGCTGTTCTTCTTGGCACCGTCCGGGTAGGGCGGGTTTTACCCGCCGCAACCGAGCAAGAAGGCGGGTGGAACCCGCCCTACCATTGGCATGCCAAAACCCCTGGCCACACCCGATCGACGGGGAAACAAACCGCGCGTGCTGACAAACGCGCGTCTTTCCCTTATAGGCTCACGGATTGCGATGGTGACCCGCGTTTCCGTAATCGTCCCTGCTTTTCGTGAGGCGCCGAACATCGAGCCGCTGACGCGGCGCGTGTTCGACGCACTCGCCGACGCGCGCTTCGACGCGGAGTTGATCATCGTTGACGATAACTCACAGGACGGCTCGGTCGAGATCGTCGAACGCCTCGCGGCCGAATACCCCGTCCGCATCCTGGTGCGTACCGAGGAACGAGGCCTGGCGTCGGCCGTACTCTGCGGCTTTGAACACGCCGGGCACGACATCCTGGTGGTCATGGACGCGGACCTCCAGCATCCGCCCGAGGCGATTCCCGATCTTGTCGACGCCGTCGCCACCGGGCGGGCGGAACTCGCCGTCGGTTCGCGCTACGCGCAAGGCGGCAGCATCGCCGGCGAATGGAATTGGCTGCGGAAGCTCAACAGCTTTGGTGCCACGTTACTGGCACTGCCCCTCGTGCGTCTTCGCGATCCGATGAGCGGTTTCGCAGCCCTGCATAGAGACACCTGGAAGCGGGCCGACCGTTTGAACCCCGTCGGTTACAAGATCACGCTGGAATTGGCCGTCAAGGCCCGTTGCAAGCGGTACGTCGAGGTGCCCATCAGCTTTGCCACCCGCCACGCCGGATCGAGCAAGCTGTCGCTCCGCGAGCAGTTCCTCTATCTCAACCACCTCGCTCGGTTGTATTGGTTTCGATTCAAGTGGCTCATCGTCGGGGCGCCTCTTGTTGCCGCCGCTACGATCGCGGTCGCTACCGCGATTCTGTGAGACGCGAAACGCCTATCGTCATGCTGAGCGAAGCGTAGCATCTCGCCGGGACGCGGCTAGATTCCTCGCTACGCTCGGAATGACCGTGTTGGACACTTTCCGCTTGAGGCGATGGCTATGCCCTGCCGGGAACTCGCTCAAACCGTCGCGACAGCATCAACCCCAGCGTCTGCCGCACCGTCCGCCCCACGCGCATCGAACTCTCGCCCTCCTTCGCGCCGTACTGCAGCACCATCCCGACTTCCTGAAACGACGCCCCCAGCTTCGCCAGCCTGAGCAGAATGTCGGCCGTACACTCGAACCCGTTTCGGTCGCAGAATCGATCCCCATACACCGCGAGCGCCCGCTGGATCAGCGAAACGCGGTACAGACGAAACCCGCAGGTGTAGTCCCGGACGCCACGAATCGGGAAGCACAACTGAAACAACACCCGGGCCCCGAAGCTCATGAACCGCCGCAGCCCGCTCAACCCCACCACCTCCGCTCCGGCGCGATACCGCGACGCGATCACCACGTCACAGCCCGTTGACTCCATGCGCTCCAGCATCTCCGGCAGCAGTTCCGGCGGCTGCGTGTTGTCCGCGTCCATCATCACAACGACGTCGTCGTCGCCACCGCAGTCAGCCACATGCCGCAAACCGTCGCGAAGCGAAGCTCCAAGCCCCTGATTGGGTCGATGCGTGATGATCTCTGCCGGTTGTCTCTCGGCGAACTCGCGGAGTATCTCCGGTGTCTCATCCGAACTGCCGTCGTCCACGATCACGTAGCGAAACCGCGAGCCGATCTCCGGAAGGACCTTCGCCCAGCGCGACAGCAGCCCCGGCAGGCGCGGCGCCTCGTTGTAGGCCGGCAACGCGACCCAGACGGTCATGACACGCCTCCGTCAGGCCCGCCGAGTTGCTCGATCAAAACCTCCGCCACGCGTTCCGACGTGTGACCGCCGCCGAACGGATTCGCCGCCCGCGACATCCGCTCCCGCTCAGCCGGATCGTTTAGCAGGGCTCGCACTTCTCTGAAGATCGCGTCTTTGGAATCCCCTACCAGCTTCAGCGTCCCGGCCTCCACGCCTTCCGGGCGTTCCGTCTTGCGACGCATGACGAGCACCGGCTTGCCGAGATAGGGCGCCTCCTCCTGAATGCCGCCGGAGTCCGTCAGAACAATGTCGCACTGTTTCATCAGCATCACGAACTGATCGTAGGCCAACGGATCGAGCAGGTGACAACGCGCCTCTCCGTCGAGCGCGGGCATCACCGCGTTTCGTACCTTCGGACTCAGATGCACCGGAAAAACCACGTGAAGATCCGGCACGGCACGCAGAAGATCGCGAATGGCCGACGCGATCCCCGCCATGAACGGCAGGTTTTCCCGCCGATGCGACGTCACCGCGATCAGCGGCCGACCGCATTGGCCCAACGCCTTCGCCAGCGCTCCGGTTGGTTTGACGTCCTCGCGTTCGCTGATGATTCGCAGCGCGTCAATCCCCGAATTGCCCGTAACCCAGATGCGATCGTCCGGTACGCCCTCCCTCAGTAGATTCTCACGCGCCGTCTCGGTCGGCGCGAAGTGAATCGACGCCAGCGGAGCCACGAGCCTGCGGTTGATCTCCTCGGGAAATGGCTGCCGCGCGTCATTTGTCCGCAACCCCGCCTCCAGATGCGCGACGGGAATCCCCTCATAGAATCCGACCAGCCCGCCGACGAAGCAGCTCGTCGTATCGCCCTGAACGATCACGCAATCAGGCCGCTCTCTGCCAAGCACCTTCCCAACGCGCTCGCACAACACGGCCGTCAGCGACGGCAACGATTGATCCGCGGTCATCACATCGAGATCGTGATTGACGGGAATGCCGAACACCTCGACGACCTGATCCAGCATCTCCCGATGCTGCGCGGTCAGCACGGTAACCACGTCGAACGCATCGAGCGACGACAGATGCGCGATCACCGGCGCCACCTTGATCGCCTCGGGTCTCGTCCCGAACACGAAGCAGACCTTGATCCGTTCCCTCCGTGCCTTCGTGCCCTCGTGCCTCCGTGCCTTCTCCATCTACCCTCCCCAAAGATGCGGCGGAACCCAAGTCTCGATCGCCAGCAGAATCACCAACGTGTAGAGCCCCGCGACCACATCATCGCCGACGACGCCCATCCCGCCCGGAACCTTTTCCTCGATGATGTTGGCCGGCGGCACCTTGACGATGTCGATGACGCGCTCCAAGAAGAACGCCAGTGTCAGCATCTGCCACGTCAACGGAACCACAACGACCGCGAACCAGAAGCCGGCCAACTCATCCAGGACCAACTTGCGGCTGTCCTTCTCGCCCAGCAGTCGATCACCGACGTCATGCAGCCAAACCGCAAACACGGTGAAGGCGACCGATACCGTCAGATACGCCCAACACGGCAGGTAGGTCCGCATCAGCCATGCGGCCGGAACGCCCACGACCGCGACCGCGACCGTCCCCGACGCCGGCATGTGTCCCAGCGGCCCGATCGACCCGACCAGCAGCAGCACCCGCTGTGCCGATGTCCTGTTCATGCGTCCGCTAACCTCCACGTGCTTCAGGTGGGGGACGCGTGCATCCCATCCCGGGTGGCATGCCCACGCTAGCGTGGGCATGATCCGACAGCTTCCAAACGCGGCTGCGTGACACTTTCGGCGGGTGCCACTGGCAGCTTGTCTGCCAGTGCGTACGCCCCACGCGCCCGTCTGTGTGACCACACGGGCGGGCAAGCCGCCCGTGGCACCCGGAATCGAATGCCGCCGAAAGTGTCATGCACCCTCCAAACGCCACCCACGCGCCACCGCTTGACGCATGGGTACGTCCGCACTATAAGTCTGTTTGCAGCCCAACGCCAAGAATCGCCGGTGACGTCCCGATACTGACTATCATGAACGCCAAGATTCTCGATCACCTACGACGGCGCGTCCTCGTCTTCGACGGCGCGATGGGCACCAGTGCTCACACTTACGACCTGCCGCTCTCGGACTACGATGACCACGAAAACTGCATCGACGTCCTCGTCCGAACTCGGCCGGATGTCGTCGCCGAAATACACCGCTCCTTCCTCGAAGTCGGTTGCGACGCCGTGGGAACGAACACCTTCGGCGCCAACAAGCTCGTCCTCGGCGAGTTCGGCATCTCAGAGGAAACGCGACCACTGAACCGCGCGGCCGCCGAGATCGCCCGCGCCGAGTGTGAGGCGTTCAGTACTACGGACAAGCCGCGATTCGTCCTCGGCTCGCTCGGTCCCGGCACGCGGCTGCCCTCGTTGCGGCAGACGGATTGGGACACCCTCGTCGACAGCTACACCGAGCAGTGCCGAGGGCTCCTCGACGGCGGAACCGATGCGTTCCTCGTCGAGACATGCCAGGACATCCTGCAAGCCAAAGCCGCCATCGTCGCCTGCACGGACGCGATGGCCGAATGCGGGAAGCGGATCCCGATTTTCTGCACCTTCACCATCGAGACCACCGGCACCATGCTCGTCGGCACCGAGGTGGCCGCCGCCATCACCGCGCTCGAGGCCTACGACGCCGTACAAGTCATCGGGCTGAACTGCGCGACCGGTCCACAGGAAATGAGCGCCCACGTGCGCGAGCTGGCCCACTCCAGCGAGCGCATGCTCATGGTCCAGCCAAACGCCGGATTGCCGCAACTCGTCGACGGTCAGCCGCACTACAGCCTCACCCCGGAGGACTTCGCCAAGTGGTTGCGCGAGTTCGTCGAGGTGGACGGCGTCAACGCCGTCGGCGGATGCTGCGGGACGACGCCCGAACATCTCAAAGCCCTCGTCGACGCCATCGGCACCCGCGAACCCAAGATCCGAAAACCCAAACGCGAACCCGCCGTCAGCAGCATCTACCAGTCCGTGCCCCTGCGACAGGACAACAGCTTCCTCATCGTCGGCGAACGGAGCAACACCAACGGGTCGCGAAAGTTCAAACGCCTCCTCATCGAAGGCGACCTCGACCAGCTCGTCGCCGTCGGACGCGAGCAGGTGTCCGAAGGCGCCCACGTGCTCGACGTCTGCGTCGACTACGTGGGTCGCGACGGCGTCGCCGACATGCGAAGCATCGTCAGCCGCTACGCCCAGGACGTCACCGTCCCGCTCATGCTCGACAGCACCGAAGCCGAAGTTCTCGAAGCCGGTCTCAAACTCGCCGGCGGCAAGTGCATCGTCAACTCCATCAACCTCGAAGACGGCGAGGCCAAGCTGGAGCGCGTCTGCCCGATGCTACGCCGCTATGGTGCCGCGGTCGTGGCACTCACCATCGACGAGCATCCCGAAGAGGCCATGGCCAAGACGTGCGATCGCAAGCTCGTCATCGCCCGGCGCCTCTACGACCTCTGCGTTAACAAGCACGGCATCAGCCCGCGCAACATCTTCTTTGACACCCTCACCTTCCCGATCACCACCGGCAATCAGGACGACCGCCGCCTGGCCCTCGAAACGCTCGACGGAATCGAGCACATCGCACGGGAAATGCCCGAGTGCGGCCTCATCCTCGGCGTGTCCAACGTCAGCTTCGGGCTCGACCCCGCGGCGCGGGCGGTCTTGAACTCCGTCTTTCTTCACGAAGCCACGCGCCGCGGGCTCACCGCCGCCATCGTCCACGCCAGCAAGATTCTCCCGCGAACCAGGATCAGCGACCAACGCTGGGACGCCGCCCTCGATCTGGTCTACGACCGCCACCACGACGGCCGCGACCCACTGACCCACTTCATGTCGCTGTTCACCGACGGCGAGGACATCAGCACCAGGAAAGACGTCGCCAAACTCTCCGTCGAGGAGCGACTCAAACACCGCATCATCCACGGCGACCGCACCGGTATCGAGGACGATCTCACGCAGGCGCTCACCACGTACAAGCCGCTGACCATCGTGAACGACATCCTCCTCGACGGCATGAAGACCGTCGGCGACCTCTTCGGCGCGGGCAAGATGCAATTGCCGTTTGTGCTCCAGTCCGCCGAGACCATGAAGTCCGCCGTCGGGTTCCTCGAACCTTTCATGGATCGCCTCGACGACACATCGAGGGGGTCCATGGTCCTCGCCACCGTCCGCGGCGACGTCCACGACATCGGCAAGAACCTCGTCGACATCGTCCTGACCAACAACGGCTACACCGTGCACAACCTCGGCATCAAACAGCCGATCAACAGCATCATCGACGCCTGCGCAGAGAAAAAGCCGGACGCCATCGGACTCAGCGGCCTGCTGGTCAAGTCCACGGTCGTCATGCGCGAGAACCTCGCCGTGCTCAACGAACGCGGGATCGACCTCCCCGTCATCCTCGGCGGCGCCGCGCTGACCCGCCGCTACGTCGAGCACGACCTCCGCCGGGAATACAAAGGACCGCTCTTCTACGCCAAGGACGCTTTCGAGGGGCTGAACGTCGTCAAGCGTATCGCCGAAGGCGACCTCACCGTGCCCGCGCCGATCGACGTCGCGCCGCGCGCAGCCGCTTCACTCGCCACGGGTGACAAGGAGACCAGGTTCCCCCATCCACCGAGTTCCGGCATCGCCCGCGATGTGCCCGTCCCCACCCCGCCGTTCTGGGGCGTGCGCGTCGTCGAGCAGATCGAACTAAAAGCCGCCCTCGCCTACATCAACGAGAAGATGCTCTTTAACGTGCAGTGGCAATACCGCCGCGGCGAGCGCACCAAAGAAGAGTTCAAGAGATTCATCGACACCGATGTTCGCACCATCTATCGCGATCTCGTGGGTCAGTGCGTCACCGAGAAGATCATCGCGCCGAGCGCTATCTACGGCTATTGGCCCGCCCAGTCCGACGGTGACGAGTTGATCGTTTTCGACCCCGAAGACCACCAGCGCGAACTGGCTCGATTCGAGTTCCCGCGCCAGGGCAAGACGCCGTACTGGTGCCTCAGCGACTTCTTCCGACCCATCACCAGCGACCGCATGGACGTCGTCGCCTTCATGATCGTCACCGCAGGCCCCCGCGTCAGCGACGTCGAGCGCCAGTGGTTCGAGGAGAACAGGTACGTCGACTACCTCCACCTCCACGGGCTCGGCGTCGAAACCGCCGAGGCACTGGCCGAGTATATGCACAAGCAGATTCGAGCCGAGTTGAAGATCGCCGACGAAGACGCCCGCGACCGCCAGCAGATCCTCCAGCAGCGCTACCGCGGCTCGCGCTACAGCTTCGGCTACCCCGCCTGCCCGCGCCTCGAGGACCAGGTCAAGGTTTGGCCTCTCCTCGACCCCGAGCGCATCGGCGTGACCCTCTCCGAGGAGTTCCAACTCCACCCCGAGCAGTCCACCACCGCGCTCATCACCCACCACCCCCAAGCCAAGTACTTCAACGTGCGATGACCGCCCGCCGCGACATGGACCGACCCGAGTCCGTGCGTGGGTATTGCGGTTCAGCTACCATGGACCGCATGGTGGTTTCGTGCGAGGCGGTTTTCACCGGGCGTTTCTAGCCGTGGCATTTGGACCTTTCGATTGGAACGTCGTTGTTGCCGGAGCGTGGAACCGTGCGATACTCACGCCCATGGGAATCGGGCGGCGCCTATTCCATCGGGAAGAAAACGCTCCGCTGCAGATTGAGGTAGCCCTGGACGATGGGAGATCAAGAGTTCGGGAAGAGGGACTCATCGTAGGCGTCGTTCCTGATCGCCTCGTGATCGATACGGAGGAACCGTCGCTTGATCGCCTGAATCGTGCGAGGGAGATCGCAATACGTGCGATGCGGAATCTCCCGGAAACGCCGTTCAAGGCGGCTGGAGTGAACATCCGTTATCGCTCCGACGGAACTCTGCTGACACTAGCAGTACAGCGCAAAGTTGCTCTCGAGGCACGACCTGATCTGGTCCACGTCGATGTCTGATTTGGACAGAGTTTTTCTTTTTTTGTGGCGGGAGGTGGAGGCGTGAGGTGGGGCGGAGGCGGGGTGAAGGGCGCGGGGCGGTTGTTCGGTGCTCAGAGGGGCTCGGGAGACCGTCGCGACGCCGAAAATGGGGCGGCAGAGCCCCTACGCCGCCGCATTGT
>JAJDDR010000335.1 GCA_029260255.1 Phycisphaerae bacterium | reverse complement strand
CATCACCCCCGCGCCGCTGGCTGCCATCTCCAGCATCTCGTCGTAGCTTACGCGGTCGATCTTGCGCGCGTCGGGGACAAGTCTCGGGTCGGCGGTGTAGACGCCGTCGACATCGGTGTAGATCTCACAAATGTCCGCTTTGAGGACCGCAGCAAGCGCAGCACCGGTAGTATCCGAAGCGCCCCGCCCCAGCGTTGTGATCTCGCCCGCCTGATCGATCCCCTGAAAGCCCGCGACGATGACGATCCGTCCCCGTTCGAGTTCGCGCTTCAGCCGCTCTCGCTCGATGCTCTGGATCCGCGCCTTGGTGTGCACGCTATCGGTCATCAGCCCGAGCTGCGCCGCGGTGAGGCTGATGGCCTCGTGACCCGCGTCGTGAATCGCCATCGCCATCAGTGCAATGGAGACCTGCTCGCCCGTCGTCAGGAGCACGTCCAGTTCGCGCTTGGGGGGATTGGACGACACTTCGCGGGCCAGCGCAACCAGTTTGTCGGTCGTGCGCCCCATCGCGGAAACGACCATGACAACCCGGTGCCCGTCGAGTTTCGCCCGGATGGCACGCCGCGCCGCCCGGTGGATCTTCGACGCATCGCTGACACTCGTCCCGCCGAATTTTTGCACAACCAGACCCATGCAACTCATGCTAACCGGCTGCGCGCATCCGTGCTAGCGGGGAAGCTCTGGTGTCGACGCCCGCGGTGCCGGGGGACGCGTTCCGTTGTCTGAGCGGGCTCATTCGGAACCCGTGAATACCGCCTGGAACCCGTACCAGTCGATCAGGTCGACGTCGTTGTCATTGTCGAAGTCAGCCGCACCACACTCGGCGCTCGCGGTACCGCCGGGACCGGTGAGGCACTTCTGGAACGAAGAGTGGTCGACCAGATCGACGTCGCCGTCCTCGTCCAGATCTCCCGGGCACGCCTCGGACGCGATGCTGAGGTTCAGACGAACAACCGCGCCGATTTCGGTGATCGCGTAGTCCGCCACCGCCTGTTCGGCGCCACCGCCTTGTTTCACGAAAATGTGGACCGTGTCACCCACGCGTGCGGCGTTGTTGCTCTGTGCCGAGCCGTCGGCACCCGATTCAAGCCTGATGCGGAGGGCGTAGCGGTCGCCGATCGACGCGCGCCCGCCCATACGGTACTGACCGACCGGGTCGGACACACCGTCTATCCGCGCCAGGACGGTCATATCATCCGCAGCCGTGGCGGTCCGGCAATTGACGTTGACCCTGCCGTGCAAAACAACGTCGGGAAGCATGATGCCCGCGCGAACCACCGCAGCCGTCATCACAAGAAGAAACAGCGTTACCAAATATGCACCGTGTCGTTTCATGAGTCACTCTCCGATTTCGCCGGGTGGCGACGGGAAGTCGTTGGTATTGCCGATGTCGCCGCCGCTCGGACCGTGTTGTTGGCTACTGAGGTTGTAGCGAACGGCGTCGATGACGAGCTCAATGTCCGAGGCGCCGTTGATGAACGTCTCGATGCCGTGCGCGGGATCGACGTTGGACAGCGAGATCCCCGGAATAATCAGCACCCAGCGCGTGTTCCACGCGGATCGAGCCACCAGCGACGTGCTGCTTTCCTCTGGCCAGACGTCCGGATCGAGCGCAGCGACACTCGGCTGGAGTCGTCGCGCGACGGCCTGTTGCGGTCCGCCGACCCAGGTGTCCCACGGCATCCACTCAGCGTTCTGGAAATCGCCCGGAGTCGTCGGCATGGGCAGGGTCTGATCGATCAGATCCCACACCCGAACCGAGCCCGCGCCGGGTACACGCATCACGTCGCTGCCCACGGGCAGCAAGTAGACGTTCACGTGGTCAATCAACGCACCGGGCAGATCGCGCAGATGAATCTGGAATTGGTGGAACTTGGTGGCGTAGGAGTCGGACGGAAAACTGTCGCTGTCCATCTGCCAACCAAAGAAGTTCAGACCGCTGGTGACGGTCGTGCTGAACGGAATCACGAGTGCAGGACCGTCGTACGGCGGCTGGATCGGTGACGCGAACAGCCGGTACTCTTCGACGTCTTGCAGGTTGAGTCGAATCGATGCCGACAGCGCAGCTTGCCACGTCTCGTCATCGTTGGCCGCACGGAACAACTCGTTGCGTAAGCTGAACACGCGCGTCGCTTCGTTCACGAAGCGGTTGCGATCCACCGTTTCGAACGCGGCATCCATCTGCCAGAGTCGACCTGCAAGCCCCGTTGACGAATCGGGGACACCGAACCCCTGATCACAATCCACGCCATCGTTGGGCACGAACCCGAGGATGCGCTTCTTGACGATGCCTTGAAGGTAGCTCCGCGCGTTCGACGGCATATTGGTGTCGTAGTCGTATGCCTTGGCCGCGAGATAGACATAGCGACTCGCCAAGTCGAACATCGCCCGGTACTTCTGCAACGACTCGTTTCGCAGGAAGCGGAAGGTGAAGTCCTTGTATCGGTAATCCGTGACCTCCGCGGCGGTCGCCTTGCGGAAGGCGGTACGCTGGTCGAGAAGTCGCACGCCCTGCCCGATCACCTGCCGGTATCGTGAGGCCGCCTCGTTCACCGCCTCGATGTGCTGGTAGATTTCGAGCCTGATCGTGGGACTCTCGCGGATGAGTTGTTCGATCACCGCGAGTTGAACGCCCTCGGCGTGGTCCTGCT
>JAJDDR010000334.1 GCA_029260255.1 Phycisphaerae bacterium | reverse complement strand
CCAGGGAGACCGGTGAGATATTCAATCCGAAGAAGAACCCGTTCATCAGCACGGGGTTGCTGGCGCTGCTTGATCGCGGCGCAAGGAATCCCAAGATGGACTACTCATGCGCAAACACCAAGCTCCCCGGATGGGAGTACCCGACCGAAAACGGCATGGCCGACGAAGAGGCCGCCACAACGGAATCGTAGAGGAATTCGATGAACAACCCCGTTTTCCATGAATGGCGAGACAAGACACTCGACGACGCGCTGACGGAATGCCGCGACCTTGTCGAGGATCCCGGTTTTCCGACGGTCAAACGCTGGCGCGAGCAGGGCGGCAAGGTCGCCGGTCATTTTCAGGTCTATTTTCCCGAGGAACTCGCCCACGCGGCGGGCATGCTGCCCGTCAAGATGCGCGGCGCCCCGACGGAGCCCACGCACGCCGACTCTCACTTCGGCTCGTATCTGTGCTCGATCATCAAGACGTCGCTGGAGGTGGCGGTCAGCGGGAAGCTCGAACTCGACCTGTTCGTGTCGCATCCGATCTGCGACGCCGCGCGCAACCTGGCCGCGATCTGGGGGCGGAACTTCGACTATCCCTGCCAGATTCTCTACCTGCCGCAGAACCCGAACTCCGCCCACAGCGTGACGTATCTGCGCGACGAATACAACCGCATGAAACGCACCATCGAGGGTGTCGTCGGCGGGGAGGTCACCGATGATGCGCTGCGGGCGTCGGTCGCGGTGTTCAACGAGAATCGGCGCCTCATGCGCGAGCTTTACGACATCAAGCGGGAGACGCCGTGGCTGGTATCGGCTGAAGACGCGTACGCACTGGTCTCCATCGGCGGGATGATCCCGCGCGAGGAGCACAACGAACTGCTCAGCACCCTGCTTCCGCAGATCAAGAACCGAAGCGGTCGTCAGGAAGATCGCATTCGCATCGTTTTTGAAGGCGCGTTCTGCGAGCAGCCACCGCTCGATCTGGTGCGTATGCTCGGACGCAGTTGCTACGTCGTCGACGACGATTTCCTCATCGGGATGCGTTGGATCCTCGAAGACGTACCCATCGAGGGCGACCCCGTGTTCAATCTGGCGGAGAGCTACATCGAGCGTTCCAGCTACAGCCCCGTTCAGCACGATCTGCGCAAGCGCAAGGAGGACATGCTGCTCAATCGCATCAAAGTGGCGCGGGCGGAGGCGGTCATCGTCGCCGCCGCCAAAATGTGCGAACCGGGTCTGGAAGAACAGGTGGCGTACACGCACACACTGGACGAGACGAACTTCCCGTACTTCGTGAGCGAATTCGAAGAGAACATGACGTCCTTCGAGCATCTCGAGCTGCAGGTCGAGACGTTCCTGGAAAACCTACTGTTTGCCTGATCGGCGGAGGATCGACGCATGGTATCTGATAAGCATGAAGAACTCGTCGGGCGGGGAAACCGCGAAGGCGCCCAGCTCTTTCGAGACTGGTTCGGCGAATTGTCCCACACGGCCGAGACCGGTGGACAGGCGGCGTACGTGTTCGTCATGGGGAGTCTCAACGAGATCCTCAAGACGTTCGATCTGCCGGTGGTGTTCCCCGAGATCAACTCGCTGCAGACGGCCGTTCGCCGCGTGGCGCACGAATACCTGGCAGAAGCGGAGGACTACGGCTATTCGCCGGACATCTGCGGATACGTCAAAGCGGATTTCGCCATGCTGCAACGTGGTGGCGATCACCCGATGGGCCAGGTTCCCAAGCCGAGCATCGCCGTGCTGACCAACGCGTGCAACACGTACATCAAGTGGGCCGAAATCTGGGAACGCATGTTCGAGATACCGGTGGTCACCATCGACATCCCCGGCACGCGCGAGGCGGACGGTCAGACCTGGTCCGGGCACGTCGACTTCGACAACGACCGGCGTTACGTCGAAGCGCAGCTCAGGGAGCTGATCACGACGTGCGAGGAGGTCACCGGCAAGAAGTTCGACATCGACAAGCTCCGCGAGGTGCTGCACCACGCCAACGGGATCAGCGTCGGTTGGAAGAAAGTACTCGAACTGAACAAGACGCGTCCGTCGCTCTTCAACGCCCTGACCGACGGCACGATCTTCCTCGGTGTCGCCAACGGATTTCGCGGCACGGCGACGGGGAGCGCGTATTTCGAGCGGCTCGTCGAGGAGATGGAATACAAGGCCGAGCACGGTATCGGAACGCTCACCGAGGAGCTGTACCGCCTCATCTTCGTCGGCGTGCCTTGTTATCCGATCTTCCGCCGGTTCAACGAGATGTTCACCGAGTGGGGCGGCACGTTCATCCACTCGACGTACCTGTGGTTCGCCTCCGGCGGGACCAACCGCGGATTCGAGTACGACACCGCCCGCCCGATCGAAAGCCTCGCCGAGGGCGTGCTCATCAGCGTGCGCGACGCGATGGACAGCATGTTCCACCAGGACCGCGTATTGGCCGACATGATCGAGGGCTATCATGTCGACGGTATTATTTATCATCCGATCAAGAGTTGCCGCACGGTGTCGACGGGCCTGGCCGACGCCCGGCGGTACTTGTCCAAGCACCACGACGTTCCGAGCCTCTTCATCGAGTCGGACATGATGGACCGGCGCGTTGTTTCCGAGGCACAGATGAAGAACCGAATCGACGCCTTCTTCGAAGGACTGGCGTCGCGCCGACAGCAGGCGACCATTGGCTGAATAGCGAGGGTTAACGATGGCATATGCGGCAGGCGTCGACGTCGGCTCGACGCAGACAAAAGCGGTGATCATTGACGAGAATCGGAAGATCGTCAGCAGGTCGCTGATCGATACCGGCGCGAACGTAATTCACGCGGCCCAGCACGCCTACGACCTCGCCCTCGATAACGCCGGCCAGCGCGAGGTCGAGGTGGAGTACATCATCGGCACCGGGTACGGTCGCTATCGGGTGACCTTCGGCAACGCCCAGGTCACCGAGATCAGTTGCCACGGACGCGGCGCGGTACATTTGTTCCCCGGCACGCGCACCGTGGTCGACATGGGCGGGCAGGACACCAAGGCGATCAAGGTCAACGACACCGGCGAAATCGTCGACTTCTGCATGAACGACAAGTGTGCGGCCGGCACGGGGCGATTCCTCGGTGCGGCGGCGGCGGCGCTCGACATTCCGCTGAACGACCTCGGCGACACGGCGCTCAGGTACACCAAGCCGGTCCGCATCAGCACGACATGCACCGTCTTCGCTGAATCCGAGGTGCTCTCCTGGTTGGGCAAGGGCAAGAAGATCGAGGACATCCTCTGGGGCGTACACCAGTCCATCGCGTCGCGGTCGGCCGGTCTGCTTCGGCGCGTCGGCATCGAGGACCAGGTGACCTTCACCGGAGGCGTCACGCGTAACGTGGCGATGGTCCGGGCCATCGAAGAACGACTCGAAACGAAACTCAACATCAGCGAGGACTCGCACTACATGGGCGCGGTCGGAGCGGCGCTGTTCGCATTGGACCGCATCCTCTCCAGCCGCAGCCCTCGTGACTCCGTGGAGGCGAAGGCATGAGCATCACCGCAGGAATCGACGTCGGTTCCACGTATACCAAAGCAATCATCCTCGATGAGAAACGTGAGGTGCTCGGTCGCGACATCCGTCCGACCGGCTTCAAGCTCACGGAGGTCTCGCGCGCGACCTATCGCCAGGCACTCGACAACGCGGGGTTGACCGAGGACGACGTCGACTATGTCATCGCAACCGGCATCGGGCGCCACCAGGTCGATTTCAAAGACATCCACGTTACCGACCTCACGGCCAGTGCCCGCGGCTCGACCCTCCTTTTTCCTAAAACGCTTACGGTTCTGGACGTCGGCGGGCAGACGATGAAGGCCAGCCGCCTCGATTCCGAAGCGAAGGTGCGTTCGTTCCGGCTCAACGACAAGTGCGCGGCCGGCACCGGCGCGTTCCTCGAAAAAACCGCCCGCTATATGGGGTTTGAAACGACCGAGATCGGACCGCTGGCGGCCACCTCGAAGGAGCCGGTGCCCATTTCGGGTGTGTGCGCCGTATTCGCCGAGTCCGAGGTGATCAACCACCTGTCGATGGGCACGCCGCCGTCGGACATCATGCAAGGGTCGATCCAATCGCTCGTCGAACGGTCCGTGCAGCTCATGAAGCGCGTGAAGGCCGAGCCGGAGTACACGCTCATCGGTGGCATTCTGCGTTTCGACACGATGGCGAACGCCGTTCGCAAGCAACTCGATGCGGAGGTCAACGTGCCCGACAAGGACACGGTCCAGTTCGTAGCAGCGCTCGGCGCCGCCCTCCTCGGCCAGCGGCGACTCGAAAAGCTGCGCGAGGAAAAATCCACAGCCGCGGACGTCGCTTAGCACCGTGTTTCATGAACCGTGCGGTTTTGAGTTGCCCGCGAGCCGCGGGCTTCAGTCCGCGCGGACGTCCGCGCGGGTTGAATCCCGCGGCAGTCGTGAAACTCCTGAAACCGGGCACGAGGCACGCATGGTCTGGAGCACGCAATGACGCCCAACCTGCCGATCCACCCACCGAACGACGACGGTGCGCAGTGCGACTTCGGCGTCCGCGATGATGCCGAACTCATCGCCGGCGGTTGGGAACGCAGACACCTCGTCGACCCCTCCAGGGCGGCGGAATCAACGGAGTTGTACGAATCAATGGGCTTCGAGGTTTTTGTGCGCGACCTCAAGCCGACCGACTTCGGCGCCAAGTGCCAGGGGTGTGCCGAGACGATCTGCCGCACCTACGTCGTGATCTACACGCGCAGAACCGGAGCGGAGTAACCCGGCGCGCCGCGCGGGATGCTCAGCGCGCCCCGGCCGCCTGAGACTCCGGTCGGTAGATCGTGTGCGACGGTCGCCCCGTGAGAATCTCCGACTTCGCCCAGGACGTCACCTGTGCAAACGTCTCGGACCGAACGAAACTCGTGAACGCGCCCTCATCGGACCACTCGGAGATCACGAGGTACTTGCGCTCGTCTTTCACGGCTTTGTAGAGGTACGACTCGCTGTGCCCGGGCATGATCTCCATCGCCGCCAGAACATCGTCGAACGACTTCTCAAACGTCGCTTCTTTCCCCGGCCGCACGTCGTAGTTCATACCGATCGTGATCACAGTGTGTTCCTTTGTGTTGGGGGTTTTCGGACGTACATCCGCAGATTGCGGAGATTGCGCAGGTTTAGGACTCAGAGCCTGCGATGACTTACTCTCTTTCTGCGTAATCGGTGGATTTCAAACAGATCCTCTCGGAGCGCCTAAGCGGTTACGCCGCTACAGCGCACGATCACAGCATTCCGCGATCGGTTGGAGGCTCTTCATCATCGATTCGAATTCGCCGAGATTCAGGAGCTGGGAGCTGTCGGTCCACGCCCGCGACGGGTTGCTGTGTA
Source organism: Phycisphaerae bacterium (assembly GCA_029260255.1). GTDB lineage: Bacteria > Planctomycetota > Phycisphaerae > UBA1845 > UBA1845 > OFTM285. Next base: position 66 of record JAJDDR010000334.1, on the reverse strand, counting down.
CTTCAACCAGCAGGCCGTCCGCGCCGCAGGCGATGGCCGCCTTGCTCATCGGTGCGACGAGATGAG
>JAJDDR010000333.1 GCA_029260255.1 Phycisphaerae bacterium | reverse complement strand
AGTCGGGGGCGTTGCAGCGGTTTTGGATGGCGTCGAATAAGGGGGTGAAGACGTCGGTGTCGTAGTTGCTCTTCTTGCCGTTGAGCACGGCACACAAGCGCTCGAAGCCCATGCCGGTGTCGACGTGCTTCGCGGGCAGGGGCGAGAGGGCGCCGCCTTGGGCACGGTTGAACTGGATAAAAACGAGGTTCCACAGCTCGATGACGTTGGCGTCGCCGGCGTTGACGAGCGCGGCGCCCGATTTGTCCGGGGTCAGGTCGACGTGAATCTCGCTGCACGGACCGCACGGACCGGTGTCGCCCATCTCCCAGAAGTTGTCCTTCTTGTTGCCCGGATGGACGCGTTCGGCCGGCAGGTGACGGTGCCAGAGGTCGCGGGCCTCGTGGTCCGGTTCGAGACCCTCGGCCGGGTCGCCTTCGAAGTAGGTTGCATGAAGCCGCGAGGCGTCGATACCCCACACCTCGGTGAGCAGCTCCCACGCCCAGTCGATTGCTTCGGTCTTGAAGTAGTCGCCGAAGGACCAGTTGCCGAGCATCTCGAAGAAGGTGTGGTGGTAGGTGTCCTGACCGACGTCGTCGAGGTCGTTGTGCTTGCCACCGGCGCGGATGCACTTTTGGGTGTCGGCCGCGCGTGCGTAAGGCCTGCTGCCTGCGCCGAGGAAGACGTCCTTGAATTGGTTCATGCCGGCGTTGGTGAACATGAGGGTCGGATCGCCGTGCGGTACGACCGGCGACGAGGGAACGATCTCGTGCTCCTTCTTGCGGAAGAAGTCGCAGAACTGCTGTCGGATTTCTCGGGAGGTCATCGTCTGCGTCTCGTTTGCGGGCGCGCGGGGGCGGTCCCTTGTCTCTTGCCTATCAAACTCAGCAGCGGAGAAGGGTATCGGCAAACGGCGATTGAGTCACGGGTGACCGGCGATCAGTTCGGACAGTTCGTGGGGGCGGTCGCTTCCTTTGAGTTCGACGGTCTTCCAGGGTTTTAGGGGAATGGAATCGGGCAGTCGCTTCCGCAGGGCATCGCTGATGAGGATCTCGCCTCGGGCGGTGAGTCCCTCGATGCGGGCGGCGATGTTCACGGTGTCGCCGACGACGGTGTAGTTCGCGCGGCGCCCCGCTCCGATGTAACCGGCGGCCGCGGGTCCGGTGTGGATGCCGACGCCGCAATCCAACGCGTTCTGACCGCGGGCCAGTCGTTTTTCGTTCAACGCGCCGAGCTGTCGCTTGATGCCGACGCCGGTCATCGCGGCGCGCAGGGCGTGGTCTTGCTGGTCCATGGGCACGCCGAAGACGGCCATCAACTCGTCGCCGACGAACTTGTCGATGAAGCCATCGTATGCAAAGACGGCCGCGGTGATTGCCTCGAAGTACTCGTTGAGCATGTCGGCCACCTGCTCGGGGGTGAGTTTGGTGGAGGTGGCGGTGAATCCGCGAATGTCGCAGAAGAGCACCGACACATCGCGGACCTCGACGCCGGTGATACGCGAGGGATCGGACTTGATGGCGTCGAGCATCTGCGGCGACACCGACCGCCCGAAGAGCATCTCGATGTGGCGGTTACGCTCCGCGAGCCGGCGGGCATTCATCACGGTGAGTGCGGCTTGAGCGGCAAGACCGGTGATCATGACAACGCCGAGGCCGGCAAGCGGGGGCATCATCGGCAGAACGACGCGCGCTGCGAACGCGCGGTGGCAGATGACGTACCAACCGACCGCGAGCACGAGGGCGCCGACGGAGAAATAGGCGCCCAGCGCAACCCAGCCCCACCGCCGCTTCCACCAATCGCGCAAGTTCCAGAAGTACCAGCCGCACAGCACGCCAACCGCGAAGGTGAGCAACGCGACGCCGCGCGGGGTCCGCGGCCACTCGCGGAGTTGCCGGTCTTGCAGGACTTCATCGAGGACATTGGCATGGTAGTACACGCCGGGGACGAGTTCTTCCGAAAACGGCATGCTGAACTGATCCTCGATCGATCGCGTCGGACCGATGATCGCGGCCGCTCCGTCGAATACATCGGGATCGAAGTCATCCACCACGACGTCAGCGAAAGCAACCGTCTTGAAACCCTGCCCGGGACCGGCTGCGTAGTTGATGAGCCCTCCGTAGTTTACCCGTTGACCCACGATGATCCCGTATTCGTGCCGCTCGAAGTCCGTCTTGGGAGTCTCAACGGATTCGTCGGCGTCGTCGTACACGGATTGCAGCATGAGCTTGGCCAGTGCATAGGGAAAGTGCGGAACAAAGAGACGCGCCGTGCCATCCTTCGCGTGGTAATTGATGTGCGGGTAAGACTCCACGCGGCGCAAGCAGCCATCGGGGTCGTTAACAACGGAGATGGAGCCCTCTTCCGTGGCGATGACTCTGTCGGGGTCGTCGGGGTCGTCGGCCGACCGCTCGCGAAACAGCTTGGCCGCGCGGATGCTTCGCCCACCTGAGTGCGTCGCCCCGAGCACGATCCACTCATCGACGATGACTTCGGCGAGCGCGGCGTCGGTCTCGTCGTCATCCACCCCGGCGAGCCAGAAATCGATGCCGATGGTGACCGCGCCGCACTCCATGATGTTGTCGATGGCGTCGGCGAGGTGCTCGCGCAGTTTGAACACGCGCCCCGGTTCGGCGAGCCGGTCGCGGCTTGCCTGGTCGATCTCGACGATCACGATCCGTGGGTCGGGTTCGAGGGGACCGCGTTTGCGGAATCGCTGATCGATGGCGTGCATCTCCGCCTGA
>JAJDDR010000332.1 GCA_029260255.1 Phycisphaerae bacterium | reverse complement strand
ACCGTTCCGGAGGTCGCCGAGGTGCTGGGGATCGGGTCCACCACCGTTGATAACGACTGGGCCGTGGCGCGGGCCTGGCTGATCCGTGAATTGGGCGGGTAGGGCGATCGATGAATCAGAAGCGGTATGAGAGAGTCTGCGAACTGTTCACACGCGCCCGGCAGCAATCCCCTGAGGCGCGAGGGGCCTTTCTCGATCAGGCATGCGCAGGCGACCCGGATCTGCGCCGCGAGGTCGAGGCCCTGCTCACCGCCGATGCCGATCCCCTGAAATTGTCATCCCTGGCGGGGCTCGACGTTTGCGGAGTGGCCGATCTCCAGACGCAGCTTGTGGATGGAACGAACACCGCCGTTGCGAAAGCCGAGCGGGTTGGCAGGGACGGTGGCCCCCGGGATCAACCCAAACACATAGGCCCTTACAAGATTCTGCAAGAGCTCGGTCGAGGCGGCATGGGCGTCGTCTACCTCGCCGAGCAGACCGAACCGATCCTGCGGCGGGTGGCCCTCAAGCTGATCAAGCTGGGCATGGACACCAAAGCGGTCATTGCCCGTTTCGAGGCCGAGCGGCAGGCGCTGGCGATGATGGACCACCCCAATGTGGCCAGGGTCTTCGACGCCGGCACCACGGAGCAGGGTCGTCCCTACTTCGTGATGGAGCACGTAGCCGGGGTGCGCATCACCGACCATTGCGATCGGCACAGGCTAAGCATCGACGAGCGCCTCGAGTTGTTCACGCAAGCCTGTGAAGCGATCCAGCACGCCCATCAGAAGGCCGTCATCCACCGCGACATCAAGCCCTCCAACGTCCTGGTGTCCATCAAGGACGGCAAAGCGGTCGTGAAGGTCATTGACTTCGGCGTGGCCAAGGCCATTGAACATCGCCTGACGGAGAAGACCCTCTTCACCGAACAAGGGCAGATCATCGGGACACCGGAGTACATGAGTCCCGAGCAGGCGGAAATGACTGCCCAAGACATTGACACGCGGAGCGACATCTACTCACTGGGTGTGCTGCTCTATGAGGTGCTGACTGGCGTGCTTCCGTTCGATTCCAGCACGCTTCGCCAAGCCGCGTTCGGGGAGATTCAGCGCATCATCCGAGAGGTAGAGCCACCCAAGCCGAGCACCAAGCTGGGCAGCCTGATCAGCGCCGCCGGCGACGAGTCCACCGCGATTGCCCGCAATCGCAAGGCCGACAGCAAGTCGCTACACCGGCTCCTCCGGGGTGATCTCGACTGGATCACCATGAAAGCCCTCGATAAGGACCGAACCCGTCGGTACGCCACCGCCTCCGATTTCGTCGCGGACATTCGGCGTCACCTGACCTGCGAGCCCGTGGAGGCTACCCCGCCCAGCGCCACTTACCGGGCGCGAAAGTTCATCCGGCGAAAGCGCGCGCTGGTCATGAGTCTGGCGGGGATTCTTGTTTTGCTTGCGGCGGGTGTCGCTTCGACCACGTGGTTCGCCATCAAAGCAACGCGCGCCTCGGAGGAGCTGCAGACTTCGCTCCTCGCGGCCAGGCGTGTGCGTGACGTGTTGCTCGAGGAAGCGATCCAGCGATCCGGGGAGGAAGACTACACCCGCGCAGAGAGGTCTTTCAGGCAGGCCATTGCGTTCGATGCCAATGACTACCGTGCGCTCGGTAATCTCGCGATCCTGAAGCAGGAGCAGTTCCTTGATCAAGAATACCGGCGTGAGGACCGCGGCCTTCTCGAGGAAGCCAACCACCTATTGAATCTCGCCGTGCTGCGAGAACAGGGCGTCGCCGGGCTGTGGAATATCAAGGGTGTGGTGCTGTACCTGCTCAACCGCCTCGATGAGGCTGAGGTGGCGTGCCGCCGAGCGGTGCTGATCAGGCCGATTGATTGGGAAACGCAGGCCTCAGCTGCCGCGAACCTCGCCAGGGTGCTCGCGCTCCAACGAAGATTGGACGAAGCGCTGCAAAGCGCCCTCGACGCAACCGCCACAGCGGGAAAAAGGAAAAGTGAGTTTGCGGCAGGCCCATGGTGTGTGCTTGGGACGCTCCAACAGCAGCTCGGGAAAGCGGAAGCCGCCGAATCGCTGGACAATGCTGTCAATTGTGATGAGTCCTTCCCCTACGCACGTCTTATGCGCGCTAAGATTCAGCTTCAACTGATCGGCTCTCGGGCGGCCGATGGCGCCTTGCTCGATGTGAAATCCGCTGATGAAGCGAGCGATGCGGCCGACCCGCGAATCAAGCGTACTCTCGCACTGGCCCATCTCCGCAGTGGGAACCTCGCCGAGGCGATTCATAATGCTCAGCTGGCGATCAATCTGGGTGGAATGAAGACCATCAACAACCTGATCATTGCCATAGGCGAAGCGGAGCGCGGCACCCTCGACGCCGCCCGAGACCATCTTCAAACAGCCCTGAATTCGTGGCCTGAAGAACTGCGCCGGCCTGGAGGCTACATCTCCACAGCGGACAAAGGGTTTCTTTGGTTCGACACGTCCGACGAGCTGATCCAACTGCGCGAACGAGCTCAGGAGTTGATCGGCGTCGGGTAACCCGCCGTGGGTCGACTACGGTCGTGGCGCGATGGTCTCGAATAGCCATGGCCGCGTAGCAACGCCCGTACCGGATAGCAGTTGCCGGAGGCACAGTAGGTCCGCCGGGCCCACACTGCCATCGCGGTCGGTGTCGGCAAAGTCAACGATTGTACCGCTCGGCGGTTCAAAAATGCCGGTGACCAGTTGGCGGAAGCGCAGAAGATCGAAGGGTCCGACTTCACCGTCCTGATCGATATTCGCGGGCAGGAAACCGATGTCCACACGGTCGGGCTCATCGAACAGCGGCCCGAGGTCGCCCAAGTTGGTGATCGGATCACCCACCGCGTTTTGAACGATAGCCCGAATGGTGGTCCATGATTGCAGCTCCGCCGGCGGGTCGAACGTCACGTCGTAGGTGCTGTCACACTTGACCGTCACGCCGGTTACGGAATGGGTGCCGCCAGCCGTGTTGGTCACCTCGAAGCTCGCAGTGTTCACCGCACCGCCGCCGACGGCAAAAACCGGCTGGTCGAATACCAATGTCGCCGTGTCGAGACCCTGGTTGACATCTACGCCGTTGTCGCTTTCCCTTCGCGGATCGATGTATCCGGAAAACGGTCGCGTCTCGCCCGGCGCGCCCTGGGCATGGACGATGGACGGTGCTGCGATCTCGACCTGATGGATGCCAGAACAAGGATCGCTGGGCGGGAGCACGGTGGCACCTTCGTCAATCAGAGCCAGATAGTAGATGCGGCAGTTGTGGGTCTCCACGCTCGCGCCGGCGCGGAGCACCAGAGTCTTCACATACAGCGCTTCAGTACAGTCACCTTGGGCGGCCATATCGTTGTCGAACTCATCCTCGAACCTCACACTGGATCCCGCCCCGACCTCGACCTGGCCCATGGCGAAGTTCTCGACGAAACCCGCCATGTTCGCACCGACATCGACGCCGGCCACTTCGAATTCTTGTGTGTCCGACCCGTCTAGTGTGATCCCACCGCACGCCCAATCGAAGCTGGCCGGGCATTGGCTGTGGTTCTGGAACTGTCCCGCGAGGATGATTGGGTTCGCGTCACCCTGTGCACGGGGTCCCAAAACGGTCACCGCGACCACATCCACAAGTTCAAGGTTGCCGGAGACGTGTCCATTCGCAGGGGCTTCGATGTGCAGAATCGGCGGGGTGCAGATGACTTCCGGTCGCGCTCCCGCGGGTGGCTGCGAACAGACCGCGTTAGTCCCGTCCAGCACCAGGTTGCCGCTAACATCCAGCGACATTTGATCAGTGAGGATCAGTTGACCACCGTACGGCTCGCCCTCATACAAAACAACAGTAGCCGCTTCGAGTGACGCCGTGACCGACTGCGGTGCAGCATCCGGGTCGCGCCGATAAATACCACCGGCCAGGATGGTCACGTCGTCAGTCAGTTCAAGCGCGCCATTGCCGCTGACTTCGACGATTCCTCGGGGACCGTCATTCTTGGCTGACCGTATATCGAGGGATGTCCCATGGACTGAGGAGCCATCGGCGAGACTGAGCATACCTCCTTGAGCGAGGTGCGTCCCCGAACCCTCGACAGCGCTGTTGACATTGACCACACCGCCACCAACGGCCTCGATTCGACCTGTTGAGCTCTGCGTGACGACGTCGTCTATTCGGAGCACGCCGTTACCCGAAGCCCGCAGAGTTCCATGGTTGGTCTTTTCCCCAGGGGGAAAAAGGATGAGGTGCCCGCCACCTTCGTGATTGGCTTCGATGAGGCCCTCGTTGGTTACACCACCAAAGACAATGCCGGTACCGTCGATTCGGTGGTTGCTCGCGTTGGTGAAGGCGAGCTTGAAATCACCAAGACGGGCTGCGGACTGACCGCCGAGGCGCACACAGTCGTCGCCGCCACCGTTGCCCGAGAGTATTGCGCTGTCCTGGGATGGTGATAGGAATGTCAAAGCCGGTCCATCCGGCGCAACCCTGAGAACGCCTTCGTTGACAATTGTCCCTGTGAAGGATGCGGCCTGGCCGTTCGGTACAACGACGCCTTGCACACAAACGTCTTCCAACTCGGCGCCACCGATCAGATGAATCTCACTGTTCGTTCCGATTGTCCGGGCACGGCCGCCTCTCACCCGCGCCCCGTTGATCTGGAGGATGCTCTTGTCGCTCTCTTCCCCGAGCCCGAGAACTCCATCGGTCGCTTCCAGCACGCCGCCCGCCGAGCAGGATACCACCCCCTGGTCGATCAGCGGGGCGTCCAAAAAGAGGCGCTCGCGGTCGGTCGCGCGAAACACACCGTCGTTGACGACATCTCCATCAGTGACCAGCACGCGGACGTTGGCTCCGCTGTCGTCGTTGACCTCGACCGTCGCGCCGCCGGAGAGTGTCAGCATGGAAACGGTGGGCGACACGTTGAGCGTCGCGCTGGCGTCCGGTCCGTCGATGGTCACGAAGTAGGAGTTCTCGCTGTCGTTGTCCGGGAACGCGGGCGTAAGGTCGGGGCACCAGTTTGCGCCGACGTCCCAGCCGAGTTCCTCCTCGACCTGGGGCGCCCACGACACGCTCACGTCTCCGGTCAGCTGGCACTCGTCTGGAACTAAGTCCACGTTGCAGTCATCGCTGAATCCGAAGGTGATGTCGTCTTCGTCGGGGACGTTGTTCATATTGCAGTCCGTGCAAACAGTGAACTCAAAGGTAGTCGTCAGAACGTCGAAGTCGACAACAAACTTGTTGGACTCCCAGACCGCCACCCACCGGCCGTCGAGGTCCGTGGTCAGCTGCACCCGCATATCGACGTGGTCGTCACCCGCAGCATCCGTGTTGAGGGGGGCCGGATTGGTCCAACTCGCTCCGTCATCCGTGCTCAGGGCAGAGACAACGTCGAAATCGTCGCCGATTGGACCGCCGAGGTCTGCCTGCGTCTCCCACGCGACGACCCATCGGCCCGCCGAGTCGGTGGTGACCTGCGGGTTGAAGTCGAAAGCGCCGTCGAAGGTGGCGTTGGTGTTGAGCACTGTCCGCTCGCTCCAACTCGCCCCGTTGTCGGTGCTGCGGGAATAGAAAATGTCCAGGTCGACGCCCACGTCGCCGTGGGGGTCGGTGGAGTACCACACGGCCACCCAGACGCCCGCGCCATCCGTAGCCAACTGTGGGGCCAAATCGGCAGAGAGATCTTCAGGGACGGCGGCGTTGGAGTTCAGCGGCGATGCGGCGGTCCATGAGACACCGTCGGTCGTGCTGACCGCAAAGAGAATATCGTCGTCGGTCTCGATCGTGCCGCCGAGGTCGTCCCGGGACTGCCAGACCGCAATCCAGACGCCGGCCGAGTCGGTGGCGAGTTGCGGCAGCCTGTCGGTGTTGCTGTTGTTGTCCGTCGCCGCGCCGCTGTTGAGCAGGGCCGGCGGAGTCCAGCTGACTCCGCCGTCCGTGCTGCGGGCGAAGAAAATGTCGACACCCGATGCCACCCCATTGAGATCCTCGTCCGATGACCACACCGCCATCCAGTTGCCCAGACCATCGGTGGTCAGCTCAGGGTTGCTGTCCTTGCCGCCGTCTGACACGGCGTTGGTGTTGAGCGCCGCCGGATCCGACCACGTCGCGCCACCGTCCACACTCCGGGCGAAGAGAATGTCGAAGTCCGTTCCCGCGCAGGCGAGTGACTCTCTGGACGACCACACCGCCACCCAGATGCCCGACCCGTCGGCGGTAATCTGCGGAGAATCGTCGGGGCCCTCGTCGGAAGCCGCGTTGGTATTCAGCGCGGACGGATACGTCCACGTCTCACCGCCATCCCTGCTGCGGGCAAAGAGAATATCGTGGTCGGTCCCGATGGTGCCGCCGAGGTCGTCGCCGGACTGCCACACCGCCACCCAGGTGCCGGCCCGGTCGGCGGTGACCTGCGGAAAGTTATCGTTGCCGGTGTCGACGTCGGCGTTTGCGTTCAGCTCCACCGGGCCGCTAACCACACTGCACGTCTGAGAGGGACCGTCCGCCCGGGCGGGAACCCCGACGGGCAGCACAGCGGCCGCGAGGAACGCCACAGTCGTGGTCGTGCTGGCACATCGCATATTCTGGCCTCCCGGTCGGGCAGTTTCTTCTACGGCCTACATCTGGTAGGCGGCGGATCGCGCCTACGTCTTACTCACAAGGGTCAGTCAATTGCAGAGATCGACGACGTGCGTCCGCCGGAACGTCGTGGTCCCCTCGAACGTGACAATCGGTATCTCCTCGGGATCATTGGGGTCCTGCGTGGGCGCGAAAACCAGGGTCGCGAGCGTGCCCTCCGCGATCTCGAAGTCCTCGTCGAAATTGAGAACCACGTTGGGTCGCGCCCAGAGCGCGAGCTTGCCGTCCGGGTTGAAGAGCATAATGAACGTCGTGATCGTGATCTGCCGGGACCCGGTCTGCTCCCACACGCCGTGGAACTCGCTGAACGGCCCCTGCTCGGATGGGTTGCCATCGCCGAATGATTGCGTGTTGGTGCCGGTGTGGGTGCCGTCGGCCCCCAGCGTGTGCAGCCCGGTCAACGTCCCGGGGCCGATAACGGCTTCTTCGATGAAGGTTCCCGCGATCAGGTTACCGAGCTTTCCGGTCGCGCGCGAGGAATCTTGGGCGGGGCTCATGACCGCTCCGGCCGTAATCACCACCGCCGCGACAAGCGACAGAAACCAGTTACTCGCTTTGGACATGAGTTTAGCCTCCTCTTCTTGCGGTGTCATCCGGAATCACCGATTTGCTGCCTCCGAGGGCGCCATTGTACCGATGTCCTCAGACAATATTCAACCCCCAGTTGCATAAACACCGGCTCGAAGGGGGCGGAAGTCTGGAAATCTCCCGACGAATTGCAGTCGCTTACGATCCAAACGCCGGTGTCGCGAGACCTCACGTTACGTGAAATCTGCCCCTCGGGCGACCGGCACCGTGAGAATCATCGAATCGTATCAGAAAATGCCAAAGCGTGGCACTTTGAGATTGAGAAGATGAACCGTCCAGGTATGATGTGCGCATCAGCAAACACACACAGCAATACCCGGACGTTCATCGCCACGAAGTATAGCAAAAAGAGCATCCAACGGAAAGCCCACACAGTTCCCAGAATCAGATTCGAACGGCAGCAGCTCACCTCCTTCGCCGGGCTCGTGCTCTTGCAACCGTTCCTGGCGGCAATCGCTCTCAAGGCCAGCCTGGCGCACTGCTCCCGCCACACCCGCGCCGGGGAAGTGTATGGCCGGGCTACCGTTTTTCTCCAACACATCATCCACCCGTTGCTGGGTTACCGCGACCTGCGCGAGAGCGCTTACTACTGTGACGATCCGATGGTCAAGCGTCTGCTCGGACTCAAACGCCTGCCCGACGCTTCCACCCCCAGCCGCATGCTCAAAGACGCCGACACAAAGACCATTGAAAAACTGCGGAGCCTCTTGCGCCGACTGGCCGGACTGTTCGCGCACAATCTCGTTCGCGAGTTGCAGATGCGGACTGCGGAGCGATCCCGCGGCACGACAGACAACCGCGCCGCCTTGTGGATATTCGAGCGGGTGGACACGGTGCGTAAGACGCTACTGCGGCGTGCCGGTCGTCTGACTCGCCCACAAGTGGCACGCTCACCCTGACCACCAGCGGAGCCGGCGCAGTGAAGGAGAAACTCCTCGCAACGCTCGACCGCCTACGCCCCGCCGCCTGACCAAAACCACCCCGATTTATGCAACGCGGGGGCTTAACTGCAGTTCGGCGAAGGAACAAATGTGCTCACCAGCAGCGGAACCGTCGCCTGACCGTCAGCGCCACGCCGCTTCGCCGATGAACTTGACGAACCGGCAGGGGATCAGCGGCCGTTCGACCGTGCGATCCGAGTGCTTCGTGATCGACAGCAACGTCTGCCGCTCGGTGTTGCCCACCGGAATCACGATGCGCCCTCCGACGCTCAACTGATCCAGCAGCGGTTGTGGAACGGCCGGCGCCGCGGCGGTGGCGATGATCCGATCGAAGGGTGCCTCCTCGGGCCACCCCAACGAGCCGTCCCCGACGCGATAGCGAACGTCTTCAATGCCCAGCAGCCGTAGCCGGGCGGACGCCGCTTCCGACAGCGTCGCTATGCGTTCGATCGTGTACAACCGCTGGGTGAGTTCCGACAGAATCGCCGCCTGATACCCGCTGCCCGTGCCGATCTCGAGTACCTTGTGCCCCGGCTCGACTCCCAGGGCGCTGGTCATGTAGGCCACGATGTACGGCTGGCTGATAGTCTGCTCAGCGTCGATCACCAGGGCGCGGTCTTCGTAGGCGAGTTCCCGCACGACCTCCGGAACGAACAACTCGCGCGGAACGCGCTCGATCGCGGCAAGCACGCCCGGGTCGCCGACGCCGCGCGCTTCGATCTGCGTGGCGATCATCGCGCGACGAGCGGTCCGCTGTTCATCCGAGGTTGTTCCGTCCTCACCCATCGTGCTCCCTGCGCGCCTTCCAATCCGGGTGGCATCTCCTATACAACACAGAACGACAGTGTGCGAATCTCGACAAGGACTCGCGCGCATACTGCCCATCGACGAGCGCGAACATACCGCGTATCCCGAGCGCTGCCGCGAAGCCGCCACTCGGAGCAAGCTCAGACGCGCCCCGGCGGGCGCAAACCACGAACTGTGTCTCCGAACTGGGGGACCGGTTTCCTATTCGCCGCTCACCTCAGAGCGACAAGAACTGCATTCGCGATCAGATGTACCGAAGACCGGAGCCAAGACACAGACGATTCGAGTTCGGTGTCGCCGAGTGGGCCTCTTGCGCCAGCAGTACACTACGAACGACAACACGATTTCTTCAGCACCTGCATCGTGGCCTGCGGCAGATGGCGAGTCAAGAACAAAACGCAGTCACCGTTCAATTGAGAACCGCGTCGGTTGACACAGCCACTTGGCACAACGACGATGACCGCTGTCTGCCAAGATTCTGACACGCTCGTCGACGCGGCTAAGCAACGGATCCACTGGGGATTGCGCTCCGATGACGAGACAGGCGCCCGTGCTCGGCTACGGAAACAACTACACCACGCACACCGGTTCGACCGAGGAATACGGTATGAAAGAACTCACATCTTCGGTCCTTACGATCATCGTTCTTACAGCGCCGCCCCCGGACATCACGCGCGCCGAAGTCTCCCCGATAGCAGCACGGTCGTCATTTGAGACTACTGAGACCAGTAGCGAGTGGCCCGTGCTCCCCGGTTGGCCTTACCAGATGCCCGAATTGATCGCCCCTGAGGGAATCGCCCCGGTCGTTGCCGATCTCGACGGCGATGGGGGCATGGAGATTGCGGTCTTGACGTATCACGAGTTGCGCGTCCTGACACCGATTGGAGCTATGGACTCTGGCGCGTGGCCGTTGGAGCTGCCCGTTGACTTCGGAACCGCCAACCTCAATCTGTCCGCGGCGAACATGGACGACGACACCGACCTCGAAATCCTGTTCTCTCGGAATCAGCCCTCGCTGGTCGATCCACAGGAGGTCGATGTCCACGTGTTCAATCACGACGGCACGTATGCCCCCGGCTGGCCGAGAACGGTAACCGGGCTCGCCTCCACCGGGTTTTCCGTGTCAGACCTCGACACCGACGGACGTAATGAGGTGGTCATCGGTACCTTCAGGCCTGCCCGCGTCTACGTTCTGCGCGACGATGGGACGCCCTTCAGTGACGCCTGGCCCGTCGACTTTACCTTTCAAGTGCAGGCCCTCGCCACCGCGGACCTGGACGGGGACGGTGATCTGGAGATTCTGGTCAACGACCACATACCGGACTCCCCGGACGCCATCCACGCGCTGCATCACGACGGCACCGGCGTGAAAGGCTGGCCAGTCTGGCTACCCGGCGAATCCCGTTCGGATTTCGTCATCGGCGATATCGATCACGACGGAATCCCCGAGATCGCCATCGCCGCCGTGGGGTTCGGCATCGAGAACAGTCGAGTCCACCTCTGGAACGCCCGCGGCGAGCCGTTCAACGCCGCTTGGCCGGTCGTCCTTCCGGTGTCGAGTTCCCCGTGGAGTGTCGCGATGGGCGATGTCGACGCCGACGGATACCTCGACGTTCTGGTAACGGGCCACATGCGAGAGGTTTTTGCGATTGACCGCTTCGGTACGTTTCTCCCGGGATGGCCGGCGTTGATTCCGTTCCCTTTCTCGGGTGCGATCGCGTATCAGAACATCATCCACGCGGTGGCGGACATGGACGCGGACGGCATGCCCGAGGTCGTCGTCGGCGCCCTCATCGGCCCATGTATCTTCAATCATGACGCCACCCCGCTCCCCGGCGCAAACCCTCTGCCGGTCGAGCCGCCCCGCACGAACGCCAGACTTCCCCTCACCGCAACGGTTGCCGACGTCGACCTCGACGGCGACGTAGAACTATTCTCCGGCATCTGGCGGACGTTATACGCCTGGGACTTCCCCGGACCGGAATGCAGCGTCCAATGGCCCCGCTCATCCGGCAACCTCGGCAACACCGGCGCCGTCACCCCCCCCGCGGTCGACACCAGCGAATGGGTCCTCTTCAACGCCTGCTTCACCGGCCCCGCTGCGGACTCCCTCCCCCCCGAATGCGAATGTCTCGACTCCGACGCCGACTCCGACATCGATCTCCACGACTTCGCCCGCCTCCAACGCGCCTTCACGCCGTAGCGTTTCCTCCCCGCTCTCGCTCAGGGTAGGTAGCGGTGTTACCCAGGCTCGCCGGCGGTTTCGTGTTGCCGCGGACAGACAGTCTGTCGTTCCGACGGAACTGATCGACCGAGGAATTCTGCTACGAATGCAGTGATCATCCCCCTTTCTTGGCCAGATCCCTCGCTCCGCTCGGGATGACTCATGACCAATCCCGGCTGGAATGGAAACGCGCGGCGCACCGGCGCTACTCGAGCGCGACCACGCGAATGCCGTCGCGGCGAAAGACAACCTCGAAGAACCGCGTGTCGTCAAACCGTTCGAGATGCGACCAGCGCCGAAGCTCGGCTCGGCCGATGAACAGGTGTGTAACCCGGTACCGGCGTAGCACGGCGTGCGCGCGTTCCGGGTCAGTGCCACGGTGCAACTCGCCCTTCACCGCGTCGACACAGCGCGCGTACGCTTCCCCGTCACGCGGGTCGAACACCATCACATCCTCCTGGTGTCCGATGACGCCGAGTTGGCGTCGGATGAGCTGCGCGAGGATCGCACGATCACCCTCGGGATCGGGTTGCACCACCACATCAGACGGAAGATCGTGCCGCATGAAGGCGTACGCCGCACGCTCGGCGTCGAAGACCGCGTTCTCCGTGTCCGTCCGCCGTTGCTCGGCCGTGCGTTCCTCCACGTATCGCCGAACGGCGGAAACCGGCGCTTCCCAAAACCCGGTCGGCAAACCGGCGACCAGAACCAGGGTCATCCCCACCGCAACGGGCAATCGCGATCCGATCGCACGATCCGGTTGCCAGCCGAGCGGATTCCACCAGCGCCGCCGCCCGGGCGCCGCGTCGACCGCGCAAGCAGCGAGGATCGACGTGAACACCATCGGCAGCATGACGATTCGCTGGCCAAAGGCGTTGAACCGCATGTGGCTGTGGAACACCACGATCCCCACGAGACCGAAACACGCCGACAACATCAACCAGCGCAGTCCGTCGTCGCGCCACATCTTCCGCCACACCGAGACCGCAACCAGAGGCAGGAACAACACGCGCGCCCCGAACTCGATCGCCAGCGTGAACGGAAGGTCCAGGGCGTTCGCCAGCACGCCCGGTCCGACGAGGCGCCCGAGCACCGCGTACCGGTTCACCGGCCAAGCCGCGGACAGGCCATGCCCCGGTCGCTCGCCGGATTCGAGATACCCCAAGAGCATCGGCAGACTCACCAGCACCATCAGCACCGCGACGACGACGGCACCGGAAAGCCACTTCGGGCGCGTCAGGACCATCACCGCCAGCGCCGGCAACGCGCCGATGGCAATCCAGATGCTCGAGCCGACCGCCGCGGCGCCCAGGATCGGACCCAGCAGCAACCACCCCCACCATTTGCCGCGCGCCGACAGCATGTACGCGCCCACCAGGACGACCAGGACGCCTATCACGTTCTGCGGCGCCCAGATCAACTGGTTCAAGAAGCTGTGGATGCGGTATTCGTGCCGCGCCCACGCGTCCAGCACGACGACCGGCTGCCCGATGTCCAGCATGTGCGGGATCAACGGAATGATGTCCAGCGCGCCGATCACCGTCACCAGCGCGGCCGCCAGCGTGGCCCGCGCCTCGGAACCGGTGAAGCGCTTCGCGACAACGTACACCATCCCGGTGGTCGCGATCGCGACGAGCGCACTGGCGATGCCGTACGCCGACTCGATACTCAATGTGTGAGCCGTCCACAGACGTACGGTGGCCGGGATGAGATAGAAGAAGTGGTAGTAGTACACGGGCGATTCGGCACCCTCGGCGTAGAAGACGTTGCCAAGCGGAAGAGCGCGGCGCTCCAGAGAATCGAGGATCGCATGGTGCTTGATGAAGTCGTGAATCTGCGCCGGCACGGGGTAGCCGAACAACTCGGTCGGCCAATACGGAAGTACCACCGCGCCCACGACGATGATCGTTACCACCCACGCGCCGATGCGCGACGCCTTGTGCTCGAACAGCGGTGGCAACCCGTCCGCGGGAACCGTCGCCGATCGCAGGAACGACAACGCAACGACCGCCGCGCACGCCGCGGCCAGCATCACATGCGGGCTGTGCGTGAGGTGCCAGAGCGGGTTCAGGAAGAACGGCACGACGGCAAGCGAGACGGCCACGCTCAGAATCGTGCGACCGCCGGTCGACCAGTGTTCGTCGATTCCCAACGGGCGAAGCAGGAACCGTCCGGGGAAGTAGGCGAGCAGCAGAAACCCGCCCACAGTCGCCAGAGACGTCACCGGCGCGAGCGCACCCAGCGTGGTCGCGAGAACGGTGACGATCAGCATCGGGCGCGGCCGCAGCATGCAACGCATCATGGGTGAAGCGCGCCGCTCTGGCAATGACCGAGGCGAACGGCCCGACGCGGACGGCGCTGGCGTTTGGGACGGAAACGGGGTACAAGGGCATCCATGCCCAGGTCGCCGATCCAAGACTCCGACCGCGACGAAATCGCCAGCTTCATCGAGAGAATGTGGGGCAGCACGAAGATCATGTCGTGCGACAAGGTCTACTACCCCCACGAACTCGAAGGCCTGATCGAGCGCCGCGACTCGAAGCTCGCCGGGCTGCTGACGTGGCACGTCGAGGGGGACGGTCTCGAGATCCTGACGGTCAACAGCGTAGTCCCCGGACAGCGCATCGGCACTTCGCTGGTACTCGCCGCGATCGACGAAGCACGCTCCCGCGGTTGCCGCCGGGTCTGGCTCACAACTACGAACGACAACCTGCGCGCCATCGGGCTGCACCAGCGTCTGGGCTTCAGAATGGTCGACGTGCGCGTGTCGGCTGTCGACAAAGCCAGAGAGGTCAAACCGCAGATCCCCGAGATAGGTAGAGACGGCATCCCCATTCACGATGAAATCGTCCTGGAACTGAAGGTCGAGCCCTACACTGAATAACGCGCATCGCCCGCCACTGCCCTTCGGCACCCGCCCCGCGAACGGAAAACACCAACTCGAGGCTTGATACGCAGGTGTGCGTTTCGTTGATTTGGGGGACGAAGGCGGTCGGGTCACGAGTCGGCCGCTGGGCACTTCGACGGGCACTGGAGAAACGCGGGATGGACAAGTCGACGGCGTCGGCAGTTCGGATCACTTCACGCGAGGGAGGTGCGGTATGGACACGTTTCGAAGCGTCGCTGGTGAGCACGTGCATTTTCGGGATGTTCGTGGCAACGGGCGCCGGCCAGGTTCGCCTGTTCATGGCCGCCGACGGCGAACAATCGACCGTCGCCACGACCGGCAACACGCACGTCACCATGTTCCCCGGAACCAGCAAGAAGATCATGGCTTGGCTGGAGGACACGGTGCAGAACCAGGAGTTCAGTTTTTACCAAGTGATTCAGAGGTGGGACGCCACGCCGCAGCCCGGAGCGATCGTATCGATTTCATATCGCGACATCTCGATATTTACCTGCGGCGGCTTTTTTGTCCCCGGAGAACCGTGCGACCCCGTGGGTCCGTCCGCGTGTGCGGGCTTTCCGCAACACTGCCACACTCGCGGAGCCACTGTTTTCGTTGATACAGATCGATCGGACTACGTATTCGCGCAGCCAACGGAGAATTCTCCAGGCCATCTTGAGATTGAGCCACCGCCAAGCGAATCGGCTGGGTTTGGATTCGTGGAGGCACTAGTACTCCGACACTACTCAATTGATGGGTAGAGTCGTTTGAGCTTTATCCGCGCATCGGCGGTGCGGAATCTCCAATCCACGTTGACGCTGCG
>JAJDDR010000331.1 GCA_029260255.1 Phycisphaerae bacterium | reverse complement strand
CATGACTTGATCAGACAACTTGCCCTGGAGTAGTTCCAGCATTGAACCGATCTGTCCGGCGCACCTCTCCTTGACGGACTTCCAGAGGGCCGGTTTCAGCTTTTTGATGCGGATGCTCGTGTTGTACAGCTCGGAGCCGCTGACGATAGCTTCGATACGCCCGAGTTGGATGGACAGGTGGCAGACCGAGCCGTTGCGAACATAGGTTCGCCCCCGCGGCAAGCGGTTCTCGTAGTCGGAGAACGATTCCAGATGGTCGCACCAGCCCTTGCCCCAGAAGCTCCGTGCGATCGTACGCCCCTCGATCTCGACCGGCTGAATGTCCTTGCCCTTCTTGCGGAGCTTCTCCATCTTGTGCCGTGCCTTCGCGCGTCGCTCAGCCACGGAGACATATCGACGCCCAAACCGCATATCCGCAAACTCCTTACATCATCGCACGGGTAACATCCAGACGGACCAGCTGCATCAGTTCATCATCAGGCAATTCCGTCAATTTGGCCTCGCCATTGGTGGCGAGGATCTCGTCGGCCATCTGTCGCTTCTCCGCGATCAACTCATCGATCCGTTCTTCAACTGTCCCTCTGGTCACGAACTTATGCACGAGCACGTTGCGTTTCTGACCGATGCGGAATGCGCGGTCCGTGGCTTGGTTCTCTACGGCCGGGTTCCACCAGCGGTCGAAGTGAATCACATGCGAAGCCGCGGTCAGATTCAGGCCCGTGCCCCCGGCCTTGAGTGACAGAATGAAGAACGGTGGCCCGTTCTCATCCTGAAACTGTGCGACCACGACCTTGCGTTTCTTAACACTCGTTCCGCCGTGCAAAACCAGCCCCGCGCGACCGAACACCGCCGCCAGATGGTCCGCCAACGGGTCGATAATTTCCCGGAACTGCGTGAAGATCAACGCCTTGTCCTGGCGCTGCGCCAGCTCTTCGCAGAGCTCGCCGAGACGGAGAAACTTGCCGCTGTCGGACGGCCTGTAGTCACCGTCGCCGGTAAGCTGGCTGGGGTGGTTACAGATCTGCTTCAGTCGCATCAGCGTCTGGAGCACCAGCCCGCGCCGCGCCATGCCATCGGTGGTTTCCAAGGCCGTTCGCATCTGCCGTACGGTCCGTTCGTAGAGCTTGACCTGCGTCCTGGTCAGATTGCAGTACCGTGGCGTTTCGATCTTCTCCGGCAGGTCGGCGATGACGGAACGATCCGTTTTCAGGCGGCGCAGGATGTACGGCCCAACCAATTGACGCAACGGCGCGAACCGGTTCCGCTCCCGCGATTGCAGACTATTGACGAAGGACTTGAATACGCCCGCCGAACCGAGTAGGCCCGGATTGAGAAAGTCGAACAGCGACCATAGATCGCCCAAGCGGTTTTCCACCGGCGTGCCGGTCAAGGCGATCCGCGCGCCGGCTGCGAGTCTCTTCACGGCTTTGCTCTGGCGGGTCGACGGATTCTTGATCGCCTGGGCCTCATCGAGAATCACATATCGCCAATCCAATTGCATCAACCAATCCTGCCGGGTCAACATGGAATAGGTCGTGACAGCCAGATCGGTCTCACCAAGGTGCTGGTCGGGAGATTCGGCAATGCGCGCGAGTGTCTGGCGATCCGTCTCTGCAGGATGCAGAAACGCCAGTTTCAGCGACGGCGCAAAACGCTCCGCTTCGCTGCGCCAGTTGCCCAGGAGTGAGGCCGGAACGATCAGAAGTGCCGGTTTGCGTTGCCGTTTAGCGTTTCCATCGCGATCGAACAGCAACAGCGCCAGAACCTGGATCGTCTTGCCCAGTCCCATGTCGTCGGCCAGGCACGCACCCAACCCCAACGTCGTCAGGAAACGCAGCCAGGCCAACCCGTCGCACTGATACGGCCGGAGTATTCCGTGTAGCCCATTGCAAAGCTCGACCGCATCCAGTTGCCCCGGTTCGCGAAGCCCCGCGAGAATCTTCTGCATCCCTGCGCCGGCCGATACGTATGCCCATGGGCGCTGCTCCTCCACCTGATCTTCATGCTTCAGGTCTGCCGACGCACCGGCCAACAGACGCATCCCCTCGACAAATGAGATCTCCCCATTCGCCGCGCGGTTCTCCAGGGCTTGCCAGTGGTCGATCGCCTCCTGCAGTCTCTCGCGATCCACCTCAACCCATTGGCCCTTGAGCAGCACCAACCCATCTGGGCCGGCCAGCAACGCAGCCATCTCCTCCGACGAGAGGGTCTCATCCCCCAGCGCCATGCGCACGTTGAAATCCAGCACCGAGCCTGCCCCGAGTGTGGTTCGGTTCTGCTGGCCGATCGTCACTGACACCTGCGGACGGGGGCGTTTCTTCCACCAGTCCGGCAGTCGGACCGACAAGCCGCTGTCCTCCAACTCCGGCGCAGCCCGCAGGAACGCATTCGCTCGCTCTGCTGTCCACGCCATCGGCTGGTAGACTTCGCCGGAATCCACCAGCTCCCTCACCCATTCGCAACGTTCCGAAGCCTGTTGCACCGGAGCGAGCAGCTTGATCAACGCGGACCGATTCTTCGCCCCGGCGTACTGCTCCAGCGCCGTTCGCAATGGCAGATGCTTCAACCGCCCGCCCGTACCGAACCCGGTGGCATAGGTCGCCAGGAATGCAAAAGGACGGGCCTGGTCGTTCTTGTTCTCGGCGAGGTGAAAGCAGACGCGACCCACCTGATGCCACTTCGGCGCCCGCGCTTGCTGAAACGCTTCCAACCCGCCGGCTGACTCGATCGCCCCTGTGGTCCACCGGTCCAACGCGTTGCAGATGTCCAGCAGAACTTGAGCGGTCAGATACTCCCCGCCCTGCATGGGCGGCGCCGTCAACACCCACGTCGCGCACTCGGCCGGCGACGGTGGCTCGACTTCGATCATCACCGCCGATTCGGGAATGTGACAAAGCGCGGTGAGATACCGCTCAGCCACGCCCTGCCAGTAGCGCAGGGTCAGGGAATCGCCCGTATCGATCTTCTCGGCCGCCAGCGTGAAGAGTCCTTCTCGCCAGT
>JAJDDR010000034.1 GCA_029260255.1 Phycisphaerae bacterium | reverse complement strand
AGGGTGCGACTCTGTTTGCCGTTCTGGGATGCTTCCTTGCGGCGACCGCGTCTTAGGTGCGGTCTGGTTACGTAGATTGATGAGTCGGGTGGCATGGCCACGCTTGCGTGGCCATGGGTGCGGAAGATGCTGAATCATGCCCACGCAAGCGCGGGCATGCCACCCGGACAATGGCGATCGGACGTTGATATGAAACGAGTTTGCGGAACGGCATTCGTGTTCTCGGTGGTCTGTGTGTCGCAGGCGTTCGCTCAGGAGCACGGCGAGGAAGCCGGGCCTAATCTGTTTACCGGCGATCTGGGCAACATCTTTTGGTCGTTGCTGACGTTCGGGGCGGTGATCTTCGTGCTGGGCAAGTTCGCGTGGGGTCC
The DNA here is from genome assembly GCA_029260255.1 of Phycisphaerae bacterium. Lineage (GTDB taxonomy): Bacteria > Planctomycetota > Phycisphaerae > UBA1845 > UBA1845 > OFTM285. Next base: position 18,695 of record JAJDDR010000034.1, on the reverse strand, counting down.
GATCTTGTCGGCTCTGCAGAAGCGCGAGCAGTTCATTCGCGACTCGCTTGCTCAGGCGAAGGCGGATCGGGAGGCGGCTGATCGGCAACTCAAGGAATACGAAGCCAAGATCCAGGCCGCGCGCGAGGAGGCGTCGGCGATCGTCGACGAGGGTCGGCGCGACGCAGACGTGGTGAAGTCGCGTATTCAGCAGGAAGCGCGGAGTGAGGCGGATGCGATGGTCGAGCGTGCGAAGCGCGAGATCGGCATCGCGCGGGACACGGCCGTTCGCGATCTTTACGCGATCACTGCGAACGTCGCGACGGCGGTGGCTGGCAAGATCATCGCCAAGGAACTGGACGCGGCCGGCCACGAGGTGCTGGTGACCGAGGCGATCGATGCGATGAACCGGATGGACCCGAGTAAGAATTGAGTGTGATCGATCATGCTGCCGGTTGATGATGTGGGAATCGCGATTGCTGATGTGTACGCCAAGGCGCTGGCGAAGCTGGCGGCGGACTCCGACGCGGAGTTGGCCGCGTTGGAAGAGCTGTCCGACTTGGTGGACTACGTCAATGGCAACGCCGGGTTCGCGTCTTTTCTGACGAGTGTGACGGTCGACGCGGACGCGCGTCGCGATACGCTGGAGAAGGCATTGCGCGGCCGGGCCAGCGATATGCTGGTCAACTTCCTTCAGGTTCTCAACGAGAAGGACCGTCTGGCGCTTCTCGAACAGGTGTGTGTTCAGTACCGGTTGTTGTGCGAAGGGAAGCGCAACCAGATCGAGGTCGCTGCCACGTCGGCGTCGCCGCTGACGGACGGCGCGCGGGGCGCGCTTCTCACGGCGTTGCGCAAGTACACCGGGCGCGACCCGATCCTGACGGAGAAGGTCGATGCATCGCTGATCGGCGGGTTGGTGGTTTGGGTCGGTGATAAGAAGATTGACTACAGCGTTTCGACGCGGCTGAAAGGCTATCGTGAGACGTTTCTGGATCGTGCATCGCACGAGATCCACAGCGGACGTGAGTATTTCCAAGACGCGTAGCGTGGTGTTGCAGGAGTGATGAGGTTTTCCGGAACCGAGCCGCGACCGTCAGGGAGCGGTCGCGTGTGCGTCCCCTCCCTGACGGTCGGGGCTCGGAAGAAGGCCATCCGGCTGAGGCACTGCGCTAAACTAGGCATCCGAAGGTAGGCCCATGAAATTCAAAGTTGACGAAATCTCCAGTGTGATTCAGGAGGAGATTCAGCAGTATCAATCCGGCGTGGACGTGGCCGAGGTAGGTCGCGTGATCGCCGTCGGTGACGGTATCGCTCGGGTCTACGGTCTGAGCGACGCGTTCGCCTCGGAACTGGTTGAGTTTTCAAACGGTGCGTTGGGTCAGATTCTGAACCTGGAGGAGAACTCGGTCGGTGTCGCGATCCTGGGCGACTACCTGGGGATCAAGGAAGGCGACGAGGTCAAGCGGACGGGGCGCCTGCTGAGCGTGCCGGTCGGCGAGGCGCTGATCGGTCGGGTGGTCGATCCGATGGGTCGCCCGGTGGACGGTCGGGGCGTGATCGAGACGCCGCACACGCGTCCGCTGGAGGTGATCGCCCCGGGGATTGCCGGTCGTCAGCCGGTGACCGAGCCGTTGCAGACCGGTATCAAGGCGGTGGACAGCATGATCCCGATCGGTCGCGGTCAGCGCGAGCTGATCATCGGCGACCGTAAGACGGGCAAGACGGCGGTGGCGTTGGACACGATCGTCAATCAGAAGGGCGGCGACGTTATCTGCGTGTACGTCGCGATCGGTCAGAAGGAATCGACCGTCGCGAGTGTCGTCGAGACGCTGCGTGATCGCGGCGCGATGGATTACACGATCGTGGTGACGGCGAGCAGTTCTACGCCGGCGCCGCTTCAGTTTATTGCTCCGTACTCGGGTTGCGCGATGGCCGAGTACTTCATGTACGAGCATGGTCTGCCGACGCTGTGCGTCTACGACGATCTATCGAAGCAGGCGACCGCCTACCGGCAGATGTCGCTTCTTCTGCGTCGCCCGCCGGGTCGCGAGGCTTATCCGGGTGACGTGTTCTACCTGCATAGCCGTCTGCTGGAGCGTTCGTGCAAGCTTGCGGAGCGGCGCTTCGTGGTGAAGAAGGGTGCTTCGGAGAGCACAACGAAGGGCGTCGACGGCAAGGAGTACATCGGCGTGCCGGGTATCGCGGAGTCGGCGGCGGCGGTCAAGGAATTGGGCGAGGACGGTCACGAGGTTCGGGTGGACGCGACGAGCGGCGGCTCGCTCACGGCGCTGCCGATCATCGAAACGCTGGAGGGTGAGGTTTCGGCGTACATTCCGACGAACGTGATCAGCATCACGGACGGTCAGATATACCTGGAGCCGAACCTGTTCTTCGCGGGTGTGCGGCCGGCGATTAACGTGGGCATCAGCGTGTCGCGTGTCGGTGGCAACGCTCAGCGTAAGGCGATGAAGAAGATCGCCGGTTCGCTTCGGCTGGACCTGGCGGCGTTTCGCGAGTTGGAGGCGTTCGCCCAACTGGGTACGGACCTGGACGCGGCGACGCAGAAGCAACTCGACCGCGGTCGCCGGATGGTCGAGCTGCTGAAGCAGCCGCAGTTCGCGCCGTACAACATCAACGATCAGATACTGAGTATTTACGCCGGTGCGTCCGGATTCCTGGATGACCTGCCGTTGGATCAGGTGCTCGGCTTCGAGAAGCAGATGTTGCGACACGTGCGCGATGAGTTTCCGGAAACGATCGAAGAGTTGGATAAGACGGGTCAACTGAGCGACGAGCTCGCAGGGAAGATCAAGACGATCATTGCGAATTTCAAGACGTCGTTTGCTCCGAGTGCATAGCAGCGCAGCGTCACCATTGGGATTGACAGACCGTGGCCAAAGCACGAGCGATTGCCGTCCGACGTAAAGCCGTCGGCAATATCAAGAAGATCACGCACACGATGCAGTTGATCGCGACGGCGCGGTTTCAGAAGTCTCTGAACAAGGCGGTCGGGACCAAGCCGTACACGCAGAAGATTACCGAGCTGGTTCAGCAGGTGTCGGCGGCGGGTGGCGACGTGGATCATCCTCTTCTGCGGGCGAATTCCGAGTGCAAGAGGCATGCGCTGTTGCTTCTGACGTCCAATCGGGGGTTGTGCGGCGGGTACAACGCGAGCGTGATTCGCACGGCGATGTCCGTGGTGGAGGGGCTTGAATCCGCGGGGGACGGCGTAGATTTCTACGTCGTCGGCAAGAAGGGGATGAACTACTTCAAGTTCCTCGGTCGGGCGATGCGCGAGACGTATCCGGACATGCCCGATGCGCCTTCGTTTGGGGATATCGAGCCGATCGCTTCGGGATTCATGAGGGATTACGAGGCGGGGGCGTATGCGTCGGTGCGCGTTGTGTATATGCGGTTCCTGACGGTGGCGCGCCAGCAGCCGGAGGCGATCCAGTTGCTGCCTATCGAGGCGGACCCGATCGAGGACGCCGCGGCCTGCGGTGGAGCGACGGCGGCAGTGCAGTATGACTTCTCGCCGGCGCCGAACGTGCTGCTGGCGGAGTTGCTGCCGGTGACGGTGAAGGTTCGGTTGTATCAGTGTGTGAATGACGCGGTGGTGAGCGAGAATGTCGGTCGCATGGTGGCGATGAAGTCTGCGACCGATGCGGCATCGGATATGAGCAAGCTTCTGTCGCAACAGTTTAACCGGGCACGGCAGTCGCAGATTACGATGGAACTGTTGGACATTATGGGCGGTGTAGAGGCCCTCAAGTAAGGTTGGAGCACGGCATGAGCACCACCAATGGCAGGAATGTTGGAAAGGTCACCCAGGTCATCGGGTCGACGCTGGACGCGGAGTTTCGGGAGGATGCGCTTCCGGGCATTTACAACGCGCTGAAGGTCGAGGTCGATCGCAAGGTCGGCGAAGAGACCAAGGCCGAGACCCTGTGGTGCGAGGTCGCCCAGCACTTGGGCGGCGGGCGGGTTCGCGCGGTCGCGCTGGGGTCGACCGACGGGTTGCAGCGAGGCAAGGAAATCCTGGACACCGGTGCGCCCGTTCGTGTGCCGGTGGGGAATGAGACGCTCGGTCGCGTGTTCAACCTGGTGGGCGAGCCGATCGACGGTCGCGGCGAGGTCAAGACGGACAAGAGGCGTTCCATTCACCAGCCGGCGCCGGCGTTTTCAGAATTGACGCCCAAAACCGAGATGCTCGAAACAGGCATTAAGGTGGTCGACCTGCTGGCGCCGTTCGTTCGCGGTGGGAAGATCGGGCTGTTCGGTGGTGCGGGACTCGGCAAGACGGTCATCATTCAGGAGATGATCGCGCGTATCGCCCGCGAGCACAGTGGATACTCCGTATTCGCGGGCGTTGGCGAGCGCACGCGCGAGGGGAACGACCTCTGGCTCGAAATGCAGGAGGCGGAGTTCAAAGACACGGAAGGGCGTACCAAGAAGGTCATCGAGCACACCGCGATGGTGTTTGGGCAGATGACCGAGCCGCCGGGCGCGCGTCTCCGCGTTGCGCTGGCGGCGCTGTCGATGGCCGAGTACTTCCGCGATGAGTCGGGTACGGACACGCTGCTGTTCGTCGACAACATCTTCCGCTTTTCGCAGGCGGGCTCGGAGGTGTCGGCGTTGCTGGGTCGTATGCCTTCGGCGGTGGGTTATCAGCCGACGCTGGGAACGGAGATGGGCGAGCTTCAGGAGCGCATCACGTCGACCAAGGCGGGTGCGGTGACGTCGGTGCAGGCGATTTACGTGCCGGCCGACGACCTGACGGACCCGGCTCCGGCGACGACGTTTACGCACCTGGATGCGTTTGTCGTGCTGGCACGCGGCATCAGCGAGAAGGGTATCTATCCGGCGATCGACCCGCTGGAATCGTCGTCGCGCATCGTCGACCCGCAGTACGTGGGTGAAGAGCATTACGCGGTCGCCCGGCGGGTTCAGGGCATCCTGCAGCGTTACAAGGAGTTGCAGGACATCATCGCGATTCTGGGCGTCGATGAGTTAAGTGAAGAGGACAAGCTGCTGGTGGCGCGTGCTCGGAAGATCGAGCGGTTCTTCTCTCAGCCGTTCTATCTGGCCGAGCAGTTCACCGGGTTCCCCGGCAAGTACACGCCGCTGGTGGACACGATTCGTTCGTTCACCGAGTTGTGTGACGGCAAGTGGGATCACCTGCCGGAGCAGGCTTTTATGTACGTCGGCGGTATCGAGGAAGCGGCGGAGAAGGCAGAGAAGATGGCTGCATCGGTGTAGTGACGGTCATCGTGGATCGAGGCAAGGACCATGGCTGACGGCAAGACTCTGCATTGCAATCTGATCACTCCGGATCGGCAGGTGCTTGAGTGCGAGGCGACCTCGGTTGTGCTTGCGGCGCACGACGGCGAGATCGGCTTTCTGAAGGACCGCGCGCCGCTTCTGTGCAAACTGGGCGTCGGCGCACTGCGGATCGCTTCGGGCGCGGGCGATCAGCGGTTCTTTATCGACGGCGGGTTTGCGCAGATGCTGGGCAACGAGCTGACCATCCTGACCGAGTTCGCGGAGGCGTCGGGCGACATCGACGTCGCGGCGGTCGCGGGGGAACTGCGGGAGGCGACGGCGTTGGGCGGCTCCGATTCCGCATCGAGGGCGGTGAAGGACCGTGCTGTTGCCCGTGCGCGGGCACGTAAGCGCATCGCGGGGTAGCCGCTGCGGCGCGTCGGAGGTTGTCGATTCATGCCCACGCAAGCGTGGGCACCCGGCATCTTGTGTGCGACGCTCCATATCTCGCCCGATTTGTGTATCTGTTGGCGTGCGCGCGGTGAGATGATACACTTGCGGCGTTCACATTGGCCGTGGGCGTGAGGCGTGAGGCGGCGCCGAAGCTCACCGGAAGCACCCGTCGAGACCGGCGGTGGGGCGGCTCATGCTTACGCTAACATTTCTCGGCGTCGGCAGCGCGTTCGCGAAGCGCAATCACCACTCGAACGCGCTGATTGAGGTTTGGACTACGTCACCGGACAAGCAGTCCGGTCCGGACGACACGCTGCTGCTGGATTTCGGCGCGGTCGGACCGATCGCGATCGATCAACTGAAGAACAAACCGGGCTTCGGGTATCTCGCGCGCGACGGGATCGTCGATTACAACAAGATCCAGAACATCTTCATCACGCATCAGCACGCGGACCACATCGGCGGGCTGGAGGAACTGGCGTTCATGAACGTGTTCGTGCTGTCCAACGGCGGTGACGGTGCGGCGTTCAAGCCTCGGATCATCAGTTCGATGAATATTCTGGTGAACCTGTGGGACACGTCGCTCAAGGGCGGCATGAGCCCGCTGCCGGGTCGGTATGCGCTGCTTCAGGATTATTTTCACATTCTCGCGTTGCGCTCGATCGCGACCGGGTACGAGCCGTTCCACATTGCGGATCGCTACCGGTTCGAGATTTTTCCGACGGACCATATTCGCATCGAACGGCAGTACGATTGGCCGTCGTACGGGCTGTTCATCACCGATACGGAGACGGACGAATCGGTGTTCTACTCCGGCGATACGCGGTTCGACTTCGCGACGTACGAGCCGATGATGACGCAGGCCAAGCTCTGCTTCCACGACACGCAGTTGTACGGCGACGCGGAGCCGGTCCACGCCCTGCTGAGCGAACTGCGGACCATGCCCTCGGAGGTGAAGAAGAAAACGGTGTGCTACCACTACGGCGATACGTGGGACCGCCCCGAGTATTCGTTCGTCGGCGAGGAGTTCGCCGGTTTTGCGAAACCACATCACCGGTACGTGTTGTTCGAGTAGAACGCGCGCTGCTTACCGATTGGCGTATTGAACGTACTTCATGCGGCGGATGATTGCGCCGGCGAAGAACACGGCACCGAGAGTGTTTGCCGCCAGCGACGCCACCCAGACGAGGGGAAACATGTTCCGGTCGGGCAGGATGAACCCGATGCAGACCATCGAGACGACCGCGAAGGCCGTCCACGGTGGGAACACTCCGGCCGCGAGCATGACGACCTGCAGAGCGGCGGTGAATCGGTTCCGTCCAGCGGCGCGCGAGGCGAGCAGTCCGGCAACTGTCGCGGTTAGTGAGGAGAGCATGAGAAACGTCCAGGCCGTGACCATCCCGGCGGTGAGGCCGACGACGGTGGCGATTGCAATGATGTCGCCGGTCGGCGTATCAGCATCGAATGCGGCGATGGTGCCGACGAGTGAGATTGTGGTCGTGAGGACAGTTGTCGTGAGCGCGATCAGCAGGTACGCGACGGCGCGGTGCGAAAGCTCATGCACGCAGACCGAACGGAACAGTGCTTCGGGTCTGAACCACGCGGCGAGCCAGCTCAGACGGTCGCGACGCCGGGTGAGCGGAAGACGGAGGTCCGGATTGGTCGATTCGCGAACGGGTCGGCCGCACTCGGGGCAGCGTCCCTGCTCGTCGATGCGGAAGAGGTTGTATCCGCACCACTCGCAGAGCGGCTCGCGCGTATCGCTCGTGGCAATCGGTGCTCGCGCTGTGAGCGCGCGGACGTAGCTGACGATGGACCAGACGATGACGGTCGCGATGGATGCGATGGCCAGCATGGGACCGAGTGTGGGCTGAGACCAGTCGGGTATGCATACCACGACGCCGATGCCACCGGTGACCCACGACAGGTGCGCTGCGTAGAGCCAACTCACGCGAACAGAGAATCGCCAGGAATCGGCGGGGGGTTCGTCGCGGCCGGCCCAGCAGGTCATGATTGAGGCTACGGCTAGGAAAACGACTTCGCCAGCGACAACCACAAGGGCGCCGATGGCGCCGGCGTTGGGGTCGTAGAAGAACCACGACAGCGGTGTGGCAAAGTCGCCGTATGCGATCCGCCAGAGCTGATGCACGGCGAATGCGACAATCCCGAGTACGATCAGCCCCAGCCAGTGGATGAGGTAGACGCGCCAGATGGGCGTGTGTTCGTGGGCGCGGTCGACGCGGCGCGGCGTGAACGGGAAGAGCAGGAGTGTGGCGAACGGGTTCAACGGATTTCACTCGCGTAAACTGGGTGAGTCCCAAGTTCATGATGCGGCAGTCCGTCCGCGGCGGCAAGCACTCCGGCGATTTCACCGGTTGGAAACCGGTGCCACACTTTGCACGGTGTTCCGGCGGGGCTAAAATGGTCGGTGCGGTTGCGGATCGTGAATCCCGGAGGATATCAACAAGTGCCGGCCGAGATGATCCCCTACACGTTGCCCGAGGTTGCTGCGGAGGTGCAGGATCAACGCGCGGAGGCGATACTCTGTGAGATGCGCTCGCGGCGGAGTTGCCGCTCGTTCAGCGATCGGAGTGTGCCGCGCGCACTGATCGAGAAGCTGGTGGCCATCGCAAACACCGCGCCGAGCGGGGCGAATCGTCAACCGTGGCACTTCGTGGCGGTGGACGACCCGGAGATCAAGCGGCGGATTCGGGAGGGCGCGGAAGAGGAGGAGCGCAAGAGTTACGGTGGGCGCATGCCGCGGGAGTGGCTGGACGCGCTCGAACCGATCGGGACGGACGCGGACAAGCGGTTTCTGGAAATCGCCCCGTGGCTGGTGGCCATCTTTCGGGTGGACTGGGAGATTGTCGGCGAGGCGAAGCACAAGAGTTATTACCCGATCGAGTCGGTGGGGATCGCGTCGGGGATGTTCCTGATGGCGTGTCACCAGGTGGGGCTGGCGACCTTGACGCATACGCCGAGCCCGATGCGGTTCTTGCGTGAGATCCTCGGGCGCGGCGAGAGCGAGAAGCCCTTTCTGCTGATACCTGTGGGGTACCCGGCGGCCGACTGCGTCGTACCGGATCTGCCCAAGAAGGACGTTGCGCAAGTGCTGCAATGGAATCGGTAGGCGACACCGGAGTAAGTGCCACACAGAGGCACTGCCCGCCCGACATCGTTCGCGTTCATCACGAGGGCATCACGTGGATGATCGAGCCGGGCGCGGAGGGCGTTCTGGTGGGGCCGGATGCGCCGGACTGGTTGCGTCTGGATCGCGAGGCGGGCGCGGAGTTGGTGAAGTCGAACCCGGCGCGGCGGGTGTGGCGAGTGACGGTGGGGCGGCGAGCGTTCTACGCGAAGGAGTTTCTAAAGCCGCGGCCGATCGGGCGACTGGTTCGGTTTTTTCGCAGAGACCCCGCGTCGACGGAGTGGCGTGCCGGGCGGGCGGTGGCGTCGCGGGGGGTGGCGTGTCCTCCGCTGGTCGCGGTGGGGCGGGGTCGTGGACGGGGTTTTGTCGTTTCCGAGGCGCTCGATGGGGCGAGGGTCCTGTCTGACGCGTGGCTCGTTGAGGATCGGAGGGCGCTCATTGCCGCGGTCGCTGGTCTGGTCGGCGGTGCCCACGCCAACGGGGTTGTCCACGGCGACGATCACCCGCGAAACGTTCTCGTTGTGTGTGCGGCCGGCGGCGGCGTGTCGGCGGTGTACACTGATCTGTACAGTGTCAAGATGTTGGCACTCGTTGCGGATGAGCGAGCGGTTCAGGCGCTGTCTCAGTTGCATCAGTGGTTTCGGTTGAGGGCGTCCGGGTGGGAGAGACTGCGGTTTCTTCGGGCGTATTGCCTCGAGCGCACGGGTGGCGTGCGGGAGGCGGCGCGGGCGATGGTACGGCGGTTGGCGCCGGCGGTTGCGGCGGAGTCTCGCAGGCAAGCGTTTCGGCTGTGGGCGAAGCGCGACCGGAGGATACTCCGCACGAATGCGTACTTCGCGGAGTTTCGGCTCGAGGGCGACGCGCGGGCGCACGTCGCGTTGCCGAGCCGGAGGGCTGGCGTGTTTCCGGAGTTTGCCGTTTCGCGGCGTTCGCCGGCCGAGTGGGGCGAGGCGCTCGAGAACGTGGTCCGGAGCGGTGCGACGCGGGAGTCGATGTGTTGCGAGGGCGACGACTCCGACGGAGGGTGGGGTCGCGTTCGCGTGACGCGGTTCGCGCATGGCGATGGGACTCTGCGGGGGCGCGAATCGTTTCTGCTCGGGCATTTTTTGCGCAATCGCGACCTTCCGGTGCGCTGGCCGGTCGCGTGCGTCGTGGGGTCGGAGACGAGTCTGCTGATCGAGAGTGATCTCGAACGAACGGAGTCGCTGCTGGGCGTGTTGCGTGCGGCGCCGGTCGTTCGGCGTCAAGCCTGCGCGGCGCTCGCCCGCACGGTGTGGTGCATGGCGGAACAGGCGACGTCCATCGTTATCAACCTGGAGGATTCGTTTGCGTTCCATCGGGGGCGGGGCGCGTGGATCATCGGTGCGTGTGATGGCGTAGGGTTTGCCGGGGACACCCTGACGCCGGATCGCCTTCGCGCGGAGTCGGCGCTGTCGCTGTGTGTTGCACTGGTCGGCGCCGGCGTCTTTCGCAAGACGGACGGTGTTCGCTTCTTGAAGGGTCTGGAGGGCGTTCGCTGGAAGACGGCGTGGCGGTCGATGGCGGATTGTCTGGGTCAGGTCGAGGGCATCATGGCGCGGTAGGTTTGGGCGCGTTCGGGTTTGTCCCAGGCTTCGTAGAGGCTGACGATGCGTTGCAGCGCTTCGTGCAGGCGGACTTGCCGCAGGGTCGGCGCCGTGGCGATATAGGGGAAGCTCTCCAGCAGCAGGGGCTCGGCGTCTTCGTATCGGCCGAGAGAGGTCAGGCACCCGCCTCGTATGCTCTCGACGTCGGCGAGAAACCAGCCGAATGGTGACACGTACTTGCGTGCCAGGCGCAGGCACTCGTGCAGCAGCTTCTCACCGGCGGCCGGGTCGGTGTGTTGCAGGACGTCGCCGAGGTCGTGGATGCTGCGGAGGTATTCGAGTACGCCCCACTGTCTGAGCTCGTTGATGGCGCGAAAGGCTTCCGCGTACGGGTAGCCACCTTCCTCTGTGCTTTGCGCGAGCAGGCGTGCTTCCAGTTGCAGCAGATCGGTGCTGTGTTCGGGGAAGTCGCGGGTATACCAGCGGCATTGCATGGCCAGGGACTCGCGATAGCGCTGTTCGGCGTGGACGAATTCGCGGGCCTGGTGGTGGATGGCGCCGAGTCGCCATTTGGCATCGTAGGCGCGTGAACTTGCGATGCCCTCCGGCGTCATATCGAGCGATTCGCGCAGGACCTCGGATGCTTCTTCGGTTTTCCCTCGCCGTTGAAGCAACTCGGCGAAGTGCGTCATCACGTGCACCATGTGGGCGTCTTCGGTGCCGGACTCCGCGGTGGCGCGGCGGAAGAGATCGAGCGATTCGCGGAACAGCTTCTCGGATTCGGCCAGCCGGTCCTGTCGGGCGTACATCGCCGCGAGACCGTAGGTGCAGCGCCCGACGTCAGCGGGGCGGGCGTCGCTGAGTGCGCCATGGATGGCGAGGGCGGCGTTGTAGTGCTTCTCCGCCTCGCTCCACTGCGGGTTGGGCACGGCCTTCCACAAGGCGAACGCGAGATCGCCGAGGCTCTCGGCCACGGTGCGGTGATTGGGTCCGTGCAGCTTTCGCCGGATCGAGAGCGCTTGTTTTTGGAGCGAGACGGCGGCCGCGTTGCCCCGGACGGTCAATGCCCGTCCGAGGAGGTTCAGGCAATCGGCGGTGGCGGGATGTTCCTCGCCGTAGACTTCGCGGTTGCGTGCCAGGGCGCGCTTCAGTTGTGGGATGGCGTCTCCCCACAGGCACATCTGCGTGTAGGCCCTTCCGATGGAGTAACGCACGCCCGCTTCCACTTCGGGCTGACCGGCGAGCACGGTGTCGACGCGGTCGGCGGCGGCGTCGAGCATCTCGAGAACGGTGACGTGCCTTCCGGTTCGGTACGTTCCCGCGGAAGTGATCATGTCGCCGAGAAACGCGGTCACGCGTTCGGCCGCGTCGCGGGCCCGCCCTTCGCCTGCGGCGGCGCGGCTTGCTCTGAACGCGAAGGTGGTGCTTACCACGGCGGCCGCGGTGAGGGTGATTAACACCGCTGCGACGGCGGTGACGGCCGCGCGATTGCGTCGGGCAAAGAGTCGGAGATGGTAGGACACGCTGGGCGGTCTGGCGACGACGGGTTCGTTGTTGAGGCAGCGTCGCACGTCGCGGGCGAGTTCCGCGGCGGAGTCGTACCGGCGGGCCGGCTCTTTTTCGAGCGCCTTGAGGATGATGGTGTCGAGATCGCCGCGCGTAGGTCGGGGTTGACCGCGGAGGGTCTCCGGGGCGGATCGTCGCGGACGGTGCGGGCGGCGTCGGGAATCGGACGGTTGCGCACCTCGTACGGAAGGCAGCCGCAGAGCAGTTCATACAGCACGACGCCCAACGAGTACACGTCGGTGCGGGTGTCGATGCTGCTCGGGTCGCCGGCGCATTGCTCGGGGCTCATGTAGGCGAGCGTTCCGATGAGTTGTCCGGTGCGGGTGGGAACCATGGTGATCGCCAGGTCGGCGTCGGTGACGCGGGCGACGCCGAAGTCGATGACCTTCGGGCGACCGTTGCGGTCGACGATGATGTTGGCCGGCTTGAGATCGCGATGGATGACGCCGTGCTGGTGCCCGTGGTGGACGGCGTCGCATACTGTCGCGAACAGCGGCAACCGCCGGCCGATCTCCAAGTCGTGGGATTCGGCGTATTCGACGATGGACTTGGCTTCGGGGATGTACTCCATCGCAAAGTAGGGAGTGCCGGTCGATCCTTCGCCGAACGTTCCGGCGGCGTAGACTTGCGCGATCGCGGGGTGGCGCAGGCGGGCGAGCAGTTGCGATTCATGCTGGAATCGTTGCAGCGCGGCGCCCGTGGCGTGGCCGGTGTGCAGCACCTTCAGCGCAACGGTGCGACGCGGTTGCTGTTGTATCGCTTCATAGACCGTGCCCATACCACCGGAGGCGATCACGCGGATGAGTTCGAACGGTCCGACGCGGGTGTTGGCCGGCAGTTCGCCGCAAGCCGCGTTCGAGACCGGTGGGGTGAGTGCGGCCGGCGGTGGCTCGATAAAGGAGTCGTTGTCGTGGTGGCTTGCGAGGAGGCGATTGACTTCGTTTGCCAGATCAACGTCACCACGGCAGGCGCCGGCGACAAACGCGCTCCTGCGGGCCACCGGCTTGCCGAGGGCCGCGTGGAAGAGCGATTCGATCTCGTTCCAGCGTTGCGATGGGGTTTCCGGTTCGCGCCTCATGAGTCCGTGCCGCAATGTTGTCGGTCGGTTCGCATCTGATTCAGCGTTCGTCGATTTCCTTGCGCAGCCAGGCCTTGGCCATGGTCCAGTCCCGTTCCACGGTGCGGAGCGAGACGTCGAGGACGCGCGCAATCTCATCGAGGCTCAAGCCGCCGAAGAAACGCAACTCGACGACGCGCGCCTTACGTGCGTCGATGGTCGCGAGGTTCTGCAGAGCTTCGTCCAACACGACGAGGTCGACGGCGCGCTCTTCGAAGCAGCAGACGGCCTCGTCGAGTGCGGTTGCCGCGACGCCGCCACCCCGCTTGGCGGCGCGATGGGTGCGGGCATGGTCCACGAGAATCCGCCGCATGACCTTGGCGGCGACGGCGAGGAACTGGGCTCGGTCCTTCCAGCCGGCGGTGCGTTGGTTTGCGATTCGCACGTACGCCTCGTGCACGAGTGCCGTGGCGTCGAGCGTGTGGTCGCGTCGCTCCGTTTGAAGGAACGAAGCAGCCAGCCCGCGGAGTTCGTCGTAGACGGCGGGCCAGAGCTCGTGGACCGCGTCCCGGCTCTTGCTGCCGAGCGTCTCGAGTAGTTGCGCCATCTCGTCCGGCGGCGGTGATTGCACTTTCTTACCCCGAAGAACCGCGTCATCGATTGTGGCGATTGCCCATCACGATTCTCGCGGGATGGGACGGATGAAACAAGGACGAACTTGGTGCGCCGATTCGGACCTTGGAGCGCGAAACGCTCCGTTCGGAGGGACTCGTGCGTTGCTTGTCGCGAGTGCACGGGGACCGGAATCCCGGTGAATGGCGTGCCAACGGCGAGGCGCGCGAAGCAGTCGGGTCTCGGGCCACGGCGTGACGTCTGCACATGGTGCCTGCCGTTGTCACTGCTCAATTGATGGATTCAGACAACTCCGTACGCCGTGGCGTGAAGTGTCGCTGTTGAATCTGTGGGTGCGTCGGGATACGCTTGCTCGGAGATGAGTCTTCAGCCATGTGCAATGCGACACCTTTCGTTTTTGTCCGGCGGGTGTCCGGATAACGCTTAGTCCCGCAGGGACGACAGTTAGTAGCCAGGGGCGTAAGCCCCTCGGTTTGCTGCCGTCCTTGCAGGGCGTTGTGCCTGCGTCCGGCGAAGGGCTGCGCCCCGAACCGATCGCGACGGGCCAGTTGCATCGCATGGGGCGCGCCTGCTACTGGCGATGTGACGACGCCCGGGAACATCTCTTGGAACGTCGGTTCCCAGACCATACAATCGATTGCCGAGCCATCGACCGTGTGGAACGGTCAGTGAGGGTTTACGCATGCGTTGCTTACGCACCGACAGGATCCGCCGAGTCGACGGCGCGATTGCCTTGCTCTGTTTGGTCGCACTATCGGCGTCGGGCGCGATGGCGAACGGGCAGGGCGCGGGCACTCCCGGCGAACGTGTCGACGCGGGCGGATACGGTCCCGCGGTGATCGAGTCGATGGTCGACGTGCGTGCGCGGGAGCGGGCGAACCCTCGCGAAACGGTCGACGATCCCAAGGGGCGGAACGGGCGGCAGGGCGTTTGGACCGTTCCGAGTCGGCGGGGCACGTACTTCCCTCATTCCGGCGAACACAACGTGGTCAACAAGTGGGGCGATACGCGCATGGGGATTCGTTTCCCCGAGGTCGCGCGTGTCGCCGGTGCATACCTCGCGGGGCAGGCGGGCGATGGCGTGTGGGCGCGCGGCGTCCGAGTGGTCGGTTATCGCGCGGGTCGTGAAGTTGCGCGGACGCGCTGGTTCCGGGACATCGGCCGTGAGCCACAGTGGTTCGCGATCAACCTCGAAGGCGTGGATCGAATCGTGTTCGAGGCGCAGGCGGTGTACGCCGGCGGCGGCTGGTACGGGATGGACGATCTGACGTACACGCGCGCGTCGGCCGGCGGTCGGGGTGAGCCGACGGAGATCGTGGTCGATTTCGAGGACGTGCCGTTCAGCACCAAGCTCACCGGCTCGGGCTACGCGGGGCTGACGTGGGAGACGGGAACGGGCGACTTCGATTCGAGTGAGGCGGTTCACGCGCCGCGGGTTCCGCCGAATCTGGAACAGGTTGGGCCGATCGCGCCGCCCGTGCCGGAAGGTGGTCCGGGGAATCTGGGGACGCTGCCGGATCTCGAAAGGAGTTTTCGAGGCATTCGCAAGGGCCAGGCGGGGTCGGGGTCGTATCCTCCGGACACGCATGGCGCGGTCGGTCCCGATCACTTCGTCGAGACGGTCAATCGCGTCTTCGCGGTGTACGACAAGCAGGACGGATCGGAACTCGCCGCGGTGCATCTGGGTTCGTTTCTGCCGGGCTCGAACGGTGATCCGCGCGTGCTGTTCGACCAGCACAGCATGCGCTGGGTGGTGATCGTGTCGGACTTTTCGTCGCGGATTTTTCTCGCCGTGTCGCTGACGAGCGACCCGCTGGGCGCGTGGTTCAAGACGAGTTTCAACGTTTCGGAGGGTGCCGACGCGGGGCGCTGGCCGGACTATCCGACGCTGGGTGTCGACGCGCACGGCATCTACACGGCCGCGTTCATGGTCGGAGGCGGTTCGCGCATGACGCTGTTCGCCATTGACAAAGCGCCGCTGTTGGCGCCGTCTCCGTCGTTGGGGACGATTACGGCATTTCGCACACTGCCGTGGGAAGGCGCGATTCAGCCGGTTCACACCTACGGTCAGCCCGGCGGGGAGTACGTTGTTTCGCGCAGGAGTTCGACGACGCTTCGCGTACGCCGGATCGATCCTCCCTTGAGCAACCCCACCCTCGCGGAGTTGGGTGACGTCATCGTTCCCGCGTATTCCAATCCGCCCGACGCGCCGGCGCTGGGAAGCGTGACGCCGCTCGACACGGTGGACAACCGATTGATGATGGCGGTTTTTCGCAACGGATCGGTCTGGGCGACGCATACGATCGGCGTGGACGGACGGGCCGCGTGCCGGTGGTACGAATTCAACCCCGAGACGCTCGATCTGCAGCAATCCGGAACCGTGAGTGACAGTGTGTTGGACTACTTCTTTCCGTCGATCATGGTCAATCAAACCGGCGGGGCGGCGATGGGGTTCACCGGCTCGAGCCCCGATCACTATGCGTCGGCGTACTACACCGGGCGCCGCGCCACCGATCCGCTCGGCGAGATGGCGCAGCCGGCCGTGCTGCGTGCCGGAACCGCACCGCAGAACAACATCGACGGCGTTGGTCGGAATCGCTGGGGCGATTACAGCTACGCCACGCTTGACCCGATGGATGAGGAGCGCATCTGGACGATTCAGGAATACGCGCACGGCGTCAACGTCTGGGGGACTTGGGTCGGTGTGCTCACGCTGGGCGACTGCAACAGCAACGATATTCGCGACGAGTGTGATTTGGATTGCGGCGCGTCCGGCGGTGAGTGCGCGGTTGCGGGCTGCGGCTCGTCTCGGGATTGCAACGCGAACGGGCGGCCTGATGAGTGCGATATCTTCGGTATCAACTCGCTCGATCTGAATGAAGACGGGATCCCGGACGAATGCCCGGTTCCGGGTGACTTCGATGGTGATCATGATGTGGACTTGACGGATTTTTCCGGGTTCGTGGAGTGCGCGTCAGCGGCGGGCGCGGGCGAGCTGCCGCCGCAGTGCGTGGTGTTGGATTTCGACGGAAGCCTCGGCGTGGACCTGCTCGACTTCGGGTCGTTTCAGAGCGCTCACACCGGTGATTGCGGCGTCGTGATCATCGCCGGTCCTTCGGACACCACCGCGTGCCCGGGCGGCGTCGCGATCCTCTCGGTCGAAGCCGCCGCCGACACGTTGACGTATCGATGGTATCGCAACGGCTTCGAGGTGCCCGGCGAGACGGGGTCTACGCTCACAATCGGTTCGGTCAACGAGACGACGGCCGGGCAGTACGCGGTGTACGCGGTGTCCGGGTGCGGCGTGGCCCGCTCCGCTGACGTTACGTTGGCGATGCACGCGCCGCCGGTGATCACGGCGCCGCCGGTGTTCGCGTTTACCTGCGTGGGCGGTTCGGCCGAGTTCAGCGTGGGGGCGGTCGGCGTCGAACCGTTGGCGTATCAATGGCAAAGGGATGGCGTGAACATCGCGGGGGCGAACGGATCGACGATCACTGTTGCGCCGGTTGATGCGCAGGATGCGGGAAACTACCGCTGCGTGGTGACTGGAGGTTGCGGTCAGAGCGTCGTTTCTCCGTCGGAGATTCTGGTCGTGACGTCGGAGCTGGGATTCACGCTTCAGCCGATCGGCGGAACGTACTGCGCGGGGGATGATCTGTTCGTGACCGCCAGCGCCACGGGCCTGCCGCTCTATCAGTGGTATAAGAGCGGCGTGGCGATTGACGGGGCGACGACGCCGTTTCTGGGGATCGCGGACCTTACGACGGATGACGCCGGTGTCTACTTCGTCATCGCGACCAACGACTGCGAGACGGGCACGTCGGAACTCGCCTTCGTGACGGTCGTCGATTGCCCGTAGCGGTGTGTGGCGAGAGTCGGGGGTAGGGATGCTAACCTGCTTTGTTGAGGGGGGTTCACCGGTTGGAAACCGGTGCCACACTCTTGGTGCCACACTCTGGGAAGGGTGTGCAAAGCCGGGATGCAAAAAGTCCGCTCCGACGGGTGTGGCTGTTCTTCTTGGCACCGTCCGGGTAGGGCGGGTTTTACCCGCCGCAACCGAGCAAGAAGGCGGGTGGAACCCGCCCTACCATTGGCATGCCAAAATCCCTGGCCACACCCGCTCCAACCACCCCTATCGCTGAGGGGTGGATTTGTACCTGTGTGTTGCTATACGATGGGCGTGTGTGTCGCGGTGCGGAATCCCGACCGATAAGCGTTCGGATGCGACGTTGAGAACCCGGGGGAAGGCTGACCCATGCGGAGAGAATCCATGTCCCGTGGCGGGGTACCGAGCGTAGCGTCTCCGTCAGACGGTGTTTTTCCGAGCCCCGACCGTGAGGGAGGGGACAGCCGTAGTCACGCTCGGGTCCGCTCCCTGACGGTCGCGGCTCGGTTCAGGAAAACGTCGTCATTCTCGAGACGCTACGTCAGGATCGTCATCCTGGGTATCGCGCTGATAGCGCCGGCGATGGCGAACGGTCAAATCGGCGTGCAGCAGAGCGAGATGATCCAGGTTGCCATCGACAGCGGTGTACACGCCAACACGTCACCCTATGCCGAAGTGGTCTACGAGGAGATCGTGAACTTCGGCGGCACGGCGTGGTTTCGCATGACGTTTGACGAGGTCAGTTTGGCAGCGGGCAGCTACGTGCGTATTACGGCGCTGGAAGACGGCGCGGTGCAGGAGCTCGACGCGACCACTCTCGATCAGTGGCAGATGACCTCGGCGTACTTCAACGGGGGCGACGCGCAATTGCAGTTGTACGCGGGGCCGAACACCGAGGGGAACTTCGTGCGGTCGAGCAACGTGGAGATCGGCGCGCCGCCGGGTCCGTCGACCGCGACGCCGTGCGACGGTGACGACGATCGTGTTGTCGACGACCGCAACGGCTTCGCCCGCATGGTCACCCTGTCGCTCAACGGACCGTGCTCGGCGACGATCGTGAGCGCCGCGGGCTGCTTCTTCAGCGCCGGGCACTGCGCCAACATTCTCGGTGTGGCGCAATTCAACGTGCCCCTGTCGTCTCCCAGC
>JAJDDR010000330.1 GCA_029260255.1 Phycisphaerae bacterium | reverse complement strand
TTCCGGCCGGGTGGAACCCCGCGCGGTGAAGCGTCGGCCGAAAGAGCGCGCCCTGCTGACCAAACCGCGAGCCGAAGCCCGCGCCGGACTAAGCGCCGGAAAATCGCCCTGAGTCCCTGAAAACACCGGCAGTGCCATTCGATACCGCCCCGTATCACACCTTGGACCGCTCACCAGAGCCGGAACCTGCCCACGAGTCTGCTGAAGAGGCAAAAAAGGGCCAGTCGAAAACGACTGGCCCGCAGGAATTCAACAAAACTCGGCAAGCGGGGTGAGAGCCCGCTCCGGGCTAGTAGCGGTCTCGGCGACCACCGCCACCGCCACCGCCACCGCCGTAGCCGCCGCCACCGCCGCCGCCCCGCGGCTCACGAGGCTTGGCCTCGTTGACCGTCAGCGCACGACCGCCTTGATCCTGACCGTTCAATGCGGAGATGGCGTCTTGAGCCTCCGCGTCCGAGTTCATCTCGACGAATCCGAACCCCTTGCTCCGACCGGTGGATCGGTCGGTGATCACCTCGGCGCTCTGAACGGTCCCGTGCGCCGAAAGCAGTGTCTCCAGATCAGAACTGGTGACATCGTAACTGAGGTTTCCTACGTACAGTTTCTTGCCCATCGTTTACTCCGTGTCGATGGCCTGCGCGACCCGCGATTTATCTTTCAGGGTCGCATGTGAAAGCGGCCGACACTCCGGCCTCGATGGTAGGCGGACGATTCTAGCTGAGCTATCCGGACTTGGTGAACCAAGATCAAGGACGTGCCTCGTTCGACGAACCAACTACCCCGCAGTGTTACACAACGCGCCACGCTTGTCAAGGCCCGTTAGCCACCCGTGAGTCGGGGGGGTGTGACCAGCGATTGTGGCATGCCAAGGGTAGGGCGGGTTCGACCCGCCTTCTTGCACGATTGCGGCGGGTAAAACCCGCTCTACCGCATGTGCCCGGCCGACGATGCCACAAAGAATGGCCACACCCGAGTCGGGGGGGGGTGACCATTCTCTGTGGCATCGTCGGTCAGGGACATGCCGGGCGGGTTCTACCCGCCGCAACCGAGGAAGAAGGCGGGTGGATACCCCTGGCATGCCACAATCAGTGGTCACACCCCCCTTGACGGGGTGGTGTGAAATCCGCAGAATACGCGGCTCGGATCATCGTCGGTCCGGGAGGTTTCGGCCGGGAGACCGGCACGGTTGGTTGGCGTCGTAACGCCGGAGGTTTGTCGTGTACGCAGTGATCGAGGACGGTTCGCATCAGTACAAGGTCGCAGAGGGTGACACCTTCGAGGTGCAGCGCCACGATCTCGACGAGGGACAGACCACATTCGAGTTCGACCACGTTGTCATGATCGGCGACGGCGCGAACAGCCGCATCGGTCAACCCTACGTCGCAGGGGCCAAGGTCATCGCCAGGATCGGCGGCGAGATCAAGGGCAACAAGATTCACATCTTCAAGTTCCGCCGCCGCAAGGGCTACCGTCGCAAAACCGGCCACCGCCAGAAGTACCTGCAACTCACCGTCGAGAAGATCGAGGTTTAGTCGGCTCGCGCAGCCGGTACCACGTCGACAGGATTCCGTGCGCCGCGCGGGTCACGCCGCGGATCGTTCCTCCGATTCGGCTGGGTGTCGGGCTCTTTAGGTACGGCACGGGCAACTGCTGAATGCGCAGGTCGAGTTGGACCGCGCGCATCTGCATCTCCACCGTCCAACCGAAGGCGCGGTCCTTCATGTCGATCAGATCGAGGGCCGACCGGCGGATGGCGCGGAATGGACCCAGGTCGTAGAACTCGTACCCGCAACTCGCGTGGATGAGGCGCGTCGCGAGGCGGTCGCCGAATCGCTGCGGCAGTGACATGGCGCCGGCGTCGCGCAGCGGTGGCACGCGGACCCCGATGACAAGGTCGCATTCGTTACGTCGGATGGGTCCGGTCAGCGCGGGGATCAGGGAGACGTCGTCGGTCAGGTCGGCGTTGACAAACACAACTGTGTCGGCGTCCGCGGGCATCTTCTCCATCGCGGCGAAGCAGGCGGCGCCGTAGCCGGGAGCGCCGGCGTGCGCGACCGTGGCGCCGTGCTCGCGGGCGACCGCGGCGGTGTCGTCCGTCGAGTTGTTGTCGCCGACGATAACGTGACCGAGGTTGAGGTCGACGAGCGACGGGAGCAGCTTCCGCAGATTCACGCCTTCGTTAAGCGCGGGGATGACAACCGCAACACGGGTGAGGTCGTGCTCTGTCGGCTGGGTTGGGGCGATCATAGGCCGTGGAGGATGAACGGGTTGGTGGCGCGCTCGGCACCGATCGTCGTTTCGGGTCCGTGTCCTGAGATGACGCGCGTGTCGTCCGGGAGGGTAAGCAGCGTGCCGCGGATGTTGGTCATGAGCTTGGCGCCGTCGCTGTGGTGAAAGTCGACGCGTCCGATGCTGCCGGCGAACAGGGCATCGCCGACGAAGACGATCGAATGCTCGGCGCAGTAGAGCGATCGGGCGTCGGGCGAGTGCCCCGAGACGTCACCGATGACCCAGCGGGTGGATTCGAGTTCGAGTTCGGTGCCGACCGGCAGGTCGCGCACGTCCGTGGCGGCGACGATCAGGGGCGTGCCGAGGTTGCTGGAGAGGTTCTCTCGGGAATCGGTGAGCATCGGCCACTCGCCGCGACCGAGCATGACGGGCAGGTCGCCGGTGCCGGCGATGACGTCGTCGATGCCGGCGATGTGGTCGGCGTGCGCGTGGGTGAGGATGATGGCTGTGGGTCTCAGATCGTGCTCGCGGATATGCTCTAGGATCTCCTCGGCCTGCGGGGGCGGTCCGGGGTCGATGATCCAGCAGTCGCCGCCGTCGCGGAGGTAAACCGTACATCCGTTTTCGGCGAACGTCGGGTCGTTGGTGATGTGGCAGTGCAGTGCGGTGTCAGTCATGATCCGGATTCCGTGTGGTTGCCCGTTTCGTGATCGGGCGCGCCGGGCGCGCCTCGGGGGAGTTAGGATAGCAAGGGGCAGATATTGCACAACAGCGGCTCGCCGCGCAGCACAGTGCGGCCGGGCCATGGGGGCACGCTCCGATCCTCCTTCCGCGTATTTGCCTCAACCCTGCGTTTGGCGAGCCAATTGCGATTTCGGGGCACTTGCGACCATCCGCGCCGGTTGCGTTGGCAGAATCTCGACTTCGCCCATGCACGTTGCCACCGAGAGCGTCTGCCTACCAGCTGATTCATCGCGCAGCACGCCCACCGCGAACAAACCGACCGCGTCGAGCGACGCGCGGCAGGCGTACCTGGCCAGGCATGCGTGTGCCACGAACGTGACACTTCCGACACCGCGCCCGGCGCGCATCTGATCATTCGTCACGTCGTACGCGTCGAACAGCGAGCTGCGCTCACCCGTATTCCCGTCCGCCGCGGGGAGGGGCGGACGCTA
>JAJDDR010000329.1 GCA_029260255.1 Phycisphaerae bacterium | reverse complement strand
GATAAGGGTGAACATTTCCGTGTGCCCGCAAATCGGGCAGGTCAATTGATCGGACATAGAGACTCCTTTCGATTCAATGCGAAGACCGGTTGCTGAGACGGCGTCCGCGCACGCGCGCGGAATCGGCGCCTTTGCCTCAGGGAACCGGCTTCAGTCGTTCAGGTAGTTCGGTTATGAATTGACGGGATGGTCGGTGGGTGGATTGATGGTCTTTGCGCCGCCGTTCTTGAAGTGAATGGTAACGGCGCCGTTAGGCACCATGACGATGGACGTCCAGTTGCGCTCCAGGCCGTCGATGGAGCGTACGATGTTTCGCCGCAGGAACTCGTCCGGCCCGGTGATGTTGGCCCAGAACCGCTCCAGGTCCTCCTCGAAACCCAGGAACTGCGTGTCGTAGGTGTCGCCGTCCTCGTTCCAGCCGCCCAGGTGGTACCAGAGCTCTTCGGAGCGAAGGCGATGTTCGGCCTCCGGCGTCAGCAGAACGCGCTCCTCGCAGAACCGTGCGGCCTTTTCGTCCAACTCCGGACTGATGGCCATGCAAACGGGCGATGAGAACTTCTGCCCGTCACTCGTTCGCACGGTGATGGCGATCGAATCCACGCAGGTCACGTGTCCGGACCAGAGCCAGTACTTGTACAGCTCCTTGCCTGCCATGACCTTCACGTCCGTGACTGTCGGCGGCTTCGCCCAGCTGTAACCGTCGTGGTTCTTCGAGATGCTCACCGGCACTAAGGGCTCATCAAGCTTGCCCAGCGCTGCCAGCAGGTGGATGTTCCCTTCATCGGCTTCGGCGCCGTTCTCTCGATCAGGATCGAACCGGTAGCACCGCTCAAGCGGAACTCCCTCGGGCATGGTCACCTCGATCGGTTCGGGTGGCTCACAGCTGCTCAGCAGGCCGACGTTGAACGTCGGTCTCGCCTCGGGCAGCGTGATGTCCAGTTGTTTCGCGCGGAGGAACTCCTTGTAGTGGAATGCGTGCTGACCGCGCCGCTGGACGTAACGGAATGCCTCGACTTCCAGGGCGGCCTTCATGGCGGCTAGAGCATCGTTTTCAACCAGGCATGTCCGTGCCGGCAGCATGAGGCGGATGCCGGTCGGCTCCCCGGTCATGTCCACCAGGAAATGCAGGCCGTGCTCGCTGACCGGATGGCAGTCAAAGCAGACCACCTGTCCGTGAAAGTTGACGATCACGTTGTTGTAGTGCCAGCGCTCGCGCTTTGCGCTGTGGTGCCAGGGGTTGAGGCTGCTGGATTCACGAACCTCGATGCGGCAACCGAGTTTCGGGTGCTGCGCGGCTTGATCGGATAGGAACGGCAGATTTGGACACGCCGTACCGTCCACGGTCACATCCATACCGCAGAACACGGCGTTGATGTCCACGGCCGAGTGCGACCACGGTTCGTCCTCGAACTCAAGCACCGTTCCTGCACGCACCGGTTCCGGATCGGACTCGATCGGCACCAAAGCGCCGGTCCAGCCGCCGCCTTCAATCGTCACCGTTTTGCCTCCTGAGTGGATGGTCACGCGGCGGGGCGCCAGCGAAAACACGCCGACCCCGGCCGGGTCTTCGCTGGTCTCCATGGCCTCGTCCCATCCCGAAGTGCCCAGGTCAAGCAGCTTTGCGAAATCGTCGATTCCGCCTCCGTTGTCTCGGACGGTCACCATGCCGTCCTTGTTTGCGATATCCACTTTCGTAGCGCCCGCCCTGCGGGCGTTCTGCAGGATCTCGATGATCCTGCCCTGCAGCGAGCCGGTGAAGAGCCGGTTCGCCTTGCTCAACAATCGTTGGTTCACCGTTGCACAGATGGTTTCCATTTCAAAACACCTCCAATCATGGTGCGACACCATATCAATCAGCGTATGGTGTCGCACGACCTTCATTGATCGCTACGCGCGCAGCGGTTTCGTATCCGGACAAGAAAGTCCGAATTGCCTGATGTTTGGTTGTGGTAAAGGGGAATGGGCGTGGAGATCAGCTTTGTTGCGAGACGTGCTTCGAATCGAGGAAGCGCAGCAGGCCATCCTCGTACTCAACGTTGCGACCGATCCAATCGGTGCCTTCGCAATCGACGATCGCCCAGACGCAGCAATTGTCGATGACAAAGCAGCCGGGCGCTTCGCCTTCGACGGTCACTTCGACGCATCCACCGTGCTGTCGCACCGACAGGATGGTTCCTCTCCGGTAGTTCATGACGCACCTCCACAGTATTGCCCATTGGCCATACTCGATGGATTCGGCGTTCCACCGCTCCACTCGCTGACCACTACCCCGAACTGGGGAGCGTGCTCCTCAATCAACTTGAGCAGCCTGTCGAGGAAGCTGTGGTAGTTGACGTCTTCCAGATCCTCCATGAGTTGGCGAATCTCGGTCGGACCCCATTGTTTGGGCGAAACCGTGTAGGCCTCCCATTCGTCTCTGAGCGCTTCAGTCGCGAGCCATTCGTCGTCGAACGCCTCGCCGTCGCGCTGCCGGTAGGCATCGCGATAGATGCTGCGGGCGGTTGCGCCCTCCAGCATTTGCCTGGCGAACTGGTCCGCGAGCCACATGATGCAGCCTTCGGACGTGTCGCCGTCTTCCTCCCACTCATACGAGGATCCGTCCTCGCGCTTTCCCTGGTGGACAATCGGTGGGTCGTAGCGCCACACAAAATGCCACCCCATGCCCAAACGGTGCGGCTGAACGTCCGTTCGCCGCGGGCCTTGAATCTGTTTTGTTGCCATGTGCAACCTCCGTCTGACCCCGTGTTGTTTGATACCAACGCGCACCAGACGCGGTCTGGTTGGTGTCGCGTTGGCTCGGCCTTACGAAGCCGAGTCTGCTCAAGCTCGTCGATAAACGTTGCTCAAGAAGTGGATAGAGAATCAGCTACTTCGATCTCGGGCTGGCGTGATGCCAATCCCTGTTTCTCGTCGTGGATCTGCGTCGCGATGGCCTTGGACACTGGGTCCCGGCGCTGTCACGTGAAGATCCTCGGGCGAGGTCCCGAAGGACGGCTCGCCCACGCACTAAAGAGTGCTTTTGTGAGGATTGTTGAGTAGTGAATGGGGTGGGGTTTATAAACGTAACGGTCTTGATCACCTGGCCGCGCATGCTTGGCCGAACTGACTACCCCTTACGAGCTTGTTGTTGCAGTCTCGCCAAAGCAGCTAGGGGGCGAGCCAGCAACTTTAGTCGCCCCGTCGTGGCTTCCCAGCGATACACACTGGCCGCTGAAACGTCCAGTTGCCGGGCGAACTTGGCCACCGAAAGGCCAAGTTGCTTGCGCACTCGGGCGACCGACTTGCCCGTGGGTCGAATCTTCGGAGTAACGCTGGCAGAATCCCCGGCCGGCGCCGGTCCCTCAGTGGCAGACTCGGCGGGTGTCTTACGAACGGCAGCTTCTCGCTTCGCGCTCTTGGAGGCTTTGGCTTGGCCCCTGGCTGGTGTGCGTTTTCGCCGCGCCATGGGGCGGGGTTTTCTTTCTGACGCGGGCGAAGCGGCACGCTTAGCGGCGTGTCGTTGTTTCTTCGTCTCAGTTATCGGAGCAGGTTGCGTCTTGCCCGCTACATCAAGGTCGATGCCGAAGATGTCGCCGAGCTGATCGTCGTCCAGACGATCGCCCGTTGTGACGGGGGCAGGCATTGCCATTTCGGTGGAGATCAACTCCTGTGCATCGACATCGCGGAGCAGGAACAGCAGTTCCGGTTGGCTGTCGAGCCGGCTGCCGACGCCGTACAGCGCGGCCGCGACGTGTTTGCACATCACCGCCCAATCGGGACAGCTGCAGGCGAGTTCGATCTCACGTGGCTGAGGGAAAAGACC
>JAJDDR010000328.1 GCA_029260255.1 Phycisphaerae bacterium | reverse complement strand
GAGATTACGACGATTGCGATCGCGGTCGCCGTAGTGGCATTGTCGATGATTCCGTTGTCGTGTGCGGCGCCGAGGACGATCAGGCTGAACTCCCCGGCTTGGGCAAGAGAGAATCCGACCGCAATGGCGATGCTCGCGGTGGTGCCGAGTGTCCAGCAGACGCCGGCGGTCAGGGTGGCCTTGAGTACTATCATCAGGGCTCCGCCCGCAATGATGACCCACCACCACTGGGCAACGATACTCGGATCCAGCTTCATGCCGAGGGTTGTGAAGAACACAGCGATGAAGATGTCCCGCAGTGGTCCGATCTGACCACTGAGTTGATGCCGAAACGGCGTCCCTGCGAGCATGAGGCCAGCCAGGAACGCGCCCATCTCCAGGCTAAACCCTATGCCTTGCGTAACAACGGCGGCTAGAAGCGCTGCCGCGACACCGGTCAGGGTCATCACTTCCAGCGATCGCCCCTTGAACGACTCGCGAAGAACTCGCGGGAGGATCACTCGACCCAGGACGACGAGAACGGCCACACCACCGACCCGTAGTATTGCCTCGGTGACAAATCGCAGCATACCGCCGTCGCCAGCCAACCGAACGTCCGGATCCGCTGCCAGCTTCACATCGGAGCCCGCCCACGCGGCCAGTGCGGGGATCGCTGCCAGCATTCCCAAGACGATCATGTCTTGAATCACCAGAATCGAAAGCGCCAAGCGCCCGCGCATTCTGCCAAGCTCGCGACGGTCCGCCATGATCCTCATCACCAGCGCGGTCGAGGAGAGTGCCAGCGCCATGGAAACGGCAAGCGCTGCCGGCGGCGCCAAGCCGAACCAGATCGCGATCGGCCACCCGACGACAATGGAAAGCAGGCAGGATCCGAAGCCCACCGCGATCATGCGGCCCAGCCGGTGCTTGAGGACCGAGAGGTGAAGCTCAAGTCCGATCCCGAACAGGAGGAGGATGATCGCAAGATGCGAGATAGCGCCCAGGCCTTCAGGCGAAGGAACCAACCCGAGGGCGCGTGGCCCGATAACGGCTCCGGCGATCAGATAGGCGGGGATCGCGGCCAGCCGCATTCGTTGCATGACAACCGCAACGACGGCTGCGCTGACTAGAATCACGACCAGGTCCGTGATGATGGCCCAGTCGGTATCTGAGGCGGCAGCCAATGTGCTGGGAATCATGAGTTGATTCAACCTCCAGTCAGCCAAACAACTTCTGGCGAGCCTCGTCCGCGATGGCGAGGACCGCAGGATGCTTAACCTTCTTCTCGACCGAGATCGCGTAGAACCGTTCCCTCACGGACTCCAGCCGACCCACCACTTTGACGCTGTACTGGCGCTGCACTTCCTTCTCAATCACCGTTGGCGCAGCAAACAACCCGACGCCGGCTTGACCGAACACTTTGAGAAGGGCGCTATCTTCGAACTCGCCGAACACCGACGGGCGGATGTCTTCGGACTCGAACCAGTGTTCCAGCGCGCGCCGAAGCGATGTGTTGACCGTGGGGATGATAAACGGTGCGCCATCGAGCGACTTGGGGAACCGGCGCCGATACTGGGTGGCGAGGTCCTTCGCGCCGAAGATCGACACGCCACACTCGCCGAGCAGGTGGTTGAACGCACGCACTTTGACGTCGGGGCCAATCGGGCTGTCGGACAAGACGAGGTCCAATTCGTAAACCGCCAGCCTCGTGAGCAGCTCCGGCGGGCTACCCTCGTGACAGACAAGCTGAACTTGTTCGGACAGATGCAGAGCGGGTTCAAGAAGCCGGTACGCGACCAGCTTGGGCAGCACGTCGGCCACTCCGACGTTCAGGCGTATTGGCCTGCCGGTTGGACGGCCCTTCAGTGTGTCCATCAGGTCGCGGCCGATCGAGAAGATCTCGTCAGCGTACCGGTACACGACTCGTCCCGTTTCGGTAAGAGCAAGGTTGCGTCCGACGCGGGTGAAGAGCTTCTCACCGAGCGAGCGTTCTAGCGATCGAAGCTGAGCGGATATCGTCGGCTGGGCCAAGTGCAACTCCTTGCACGCCGCCGCGATCGTTCCTTCCTTGGCCACGACCCAGAAGTACAGCAGGTGGTGGTAGTTCAGCCATTCCATGCCCTGAGCTTACATCCACAATCTCTATGGGTCGAGCCCATATTTTCTATATTTCTATCTGTCCGCGAGCGGCGTATATATCCATGAGCGACGAGTGCTCAGGCGACACAGTGTACGGAGCAACGCCATGTACGTGAAGATTGAAGCCCACAACGCCGAGATCAGCCGCACGTCCAGGGAATGGATCGAGCGGCGGCTCTTGTTCGCGCTCAGCCGGTTCGGCGACCGAATCCGTCGTGTGACGGCCTTGGTGGAGGATATCAACGGCCCGCGCGGCGGGGTGGACCAGCGTTGCCGGATTGACGTGCTTCTCGCTCCATCCAAGAGGATCGCGGCTGAAGCGACGGACGCCGACGCCTTTGGTGCCGTGTCCCGCGCGGCGGAACGCGTCGCGCGTCGGGTACGGGACGCCCTCGACCGCAATCGCACCGTGCGGGCGCGGTCGGCGTCGAAAAGTGCATTCGACGACCATGGCCGCTGAGCACGCATCACCAAGGCGCGAATTGGCAGGCGAAGGGAAGGGATTGAGTACCCAGGAATAAGAAGTTTGTGGGCGCGAGCATCCATATTGAGCATGCTCCGCTGAAACATAGGTGGCAATGTGCGACGGTGAACGCAACCGTCGCCGAACACGAATGGAGGACAGGCAGGATGGAACTCAAGAACCTAAAGGAGCACACCCGAACCCTTGCAACCTTGGCGGAATCGGACACTGAGGTCATCAGTTGCTATCTAGCGCTCGCGAAGGGTCGGCTCACGAACCGGAACGCGTTTGATGAGCAGGTCCGGTCGCTGAAGTTGGGGTTGACCGGAAAGGACCGTAGCGATTTCGAGACAGCGTTGGAGCGGATCGAGGCGTATCTGAAGACAGAGGTGTTGCCTGACGCAAAGGGCATCGCACTCTTCTCCCGCTCCGGCGCGGAGCCGTTCTTCCTGCCGCTCCAGTTTCGGATCCCCTTGCCGAATTGGGTGGCGGTGGACACAACACCCAACATCTACCACTTGGTGGAGCTCAAGGACACTTACCACCGCTATGTTGTGATGATCTCTACGGAGGAGAGCGTGCGCATTCTGGAGGTCAACCTCGGGGCGGTGACGGAGGAATTGTGGAAGGAGCGGCCGGAACTCCGCAAGCGTGTCGGCCGCGAATGGACCAAGGACCACTATCAGAATCACCGCCGAAACCGCACCGAGAAGTTCATCAAGGAGAAGATCAACATTCTGGACCGATTGATGTCGGCGGGTGGCTACGGCCACCTCATTCTCGCCGGCAATCCCAGGATGACTGCCGGTGTGCGCGATGAGCTTCCCAAGCATCTGCTGACGAAACTCGTCGATGTTGTACCAGCAGCTTCGAAAACGTCGGTCGCCGACGTTGTTGAGGCCACCATCGCTTCCTTCATCGAAGAGGAGGAGCGTGACTCTCGCCTCGCCGTGGACGAGCTTGTCCAGGCGGTTAACACCGGCGGCCTTGCGGTCTGCGGGACAGAGCCGGTCTTTCGAGCACTGGAGCGTGGCCAGGTGGATACGTTGATTCTGGCCAAGGCATACGAGCCGGACAAGGGCTGGCAGTGCACCGTCTGTGACATAATGAACGTCAACCGGGAGGAACCTGAGAAGTGCCCCGAGTGTGGAGCCAGCGAACTGCGGGGCTTCGAGGTCAACGAGGAAATGGTGCGCCTGGCGGAACGCGAGGGATGCGAAATCGAGGTCGTCGAACACAGTGACGAGCTTAGACTCCTCGGAGGCGTTGGCTGCCTGCTGCGCTACCGTTTGCCGGAAGAGTTCCTTCTAGGACCCGGAGAACCGAGCCATGTAACGGTTCATGAATGTTCGGCCGGTCAATGACCGGGGATCGTGGGGCAAAGCGGCCCTCACGCGGGCCGCGGCGCTTGCCAAGATAAACAAGGCCCGGCTGACGGTCATCGAGGTGTTTGACGAACTGCCGCACAACATTCACACGCTGGACACCGAGGAGACGTCGACGTGAGGTTGAGCAAGAGGACATTTATCAGCCTGGTCGAGGAAGCGATGCAAGATGCCCCGACGTCACTCGCCCAGCATCTGGATGGTGTGGTAATAGAGGTCGAGCCGGTACCGGACCGCCGCACATGCCGGGATACCCGGACCGGCGATCCGCGCGGGCTTCTGGGCCTGTACAGAGGGAGGCCGCTTACGTGCCGGAGCGTCGAGGATGGGGCGAGCCTCCCGGATCAGATCACAATCTATCAGCGGAACATCGAACGCATGTGTCGTACGCGCGCGCAGATCATCCAAGAGGTGCGCAAGACGGTTCTTCATGAGATTGGCCATCACTTCGGCCTCGAAGAGGTTGAACTGGCCGCGCTAGGCTACCAATGACACGCAGATGCCTGCGGGGCGGATAACGGATCGTGTGGACCGACGGCTGAACCAAGAGATGACTTTAGTGGAGAACGAGGATGGACTGTCTCAAGAACATAGTCGTCGGCGTCGACTTTTCCTATTTCTCGCGGTGCGCTCTCAGGCAGGCCGCGCGCATAGCCGGGTGGAACCAGGCGAAGATGCACGCCGTCCATGTTGTCGATACTTCGATGGTCAACCACCTGAAGGAGTTTTGGGACTGTAAGCGGGCGTTGATAGGATCGCAGGATGCTGTCGAGAAGATCCGCAACTCCGCACAGGCGCAGCTCGAAGAAATGGTCGGCAAAGTGGAGGACGCGAGTTTTCACACGGACGCAATAACCGGCACGCCGTTCCTCGAACTTCTCCGCCGCGTCAAGGACAACTCGGCCGATCTGCTGGTGCTGGGATCGAACGGGTCATCCGATCCTTCAAAGGGGGCCGGTGTGCTCGCCACCAAGTGCGTGCGCAAGGCAGCCACGAAGGTGTTGCTCGTACGCGCGGATCATGCGGGACCCTTTAAGAAAGTCATCGCCTGTGTGGACTTCTCTGAGTCATCCTACCGCGTCGTAGAACAGGCGATACGCGTCGCTCAACAGGATGGAGCGTTACTGCACCTGCTGCACGTGTTCTCGGCACCATGGAAAGAGGCCACCTACGTTCCACGACCATCGCCGGAGGACGAGCAGCACCACTCAGACTCTTTGAGCGAGCGCATGCAGATAGCTCTCCAGCCTTTCGAGAGCGAGATACATGCACTGCAGGTCGAGACGAACGTGGCTGAGAACGTGCGGGAATCAGACGGCATCGTCCAGTTCATCGGGGATTCGGCCGCTGATCTCGTCGTCGTCGGTACACGCGGCCGCACCGGGATCAGAGCCATATTGCTCGGGACCGTCGCAGAGCACATCGTGCGAGAAGCACCCTGTTCAGTCCTGGCGGTCAAACCGGACGACTTCAAGTACGACATCGATTGAGTGCAACGTGGATGCGAACGTGACGAGGCGGCAATTGAGCGGCTCCAACGCATCGAATGATGCAGCCGATATGAGGTAGTCCAAGCGTAGATTCATCGCTTCTTGCCGCCAACCGACGTCGTTGCTCATGGCGCTGCGAAGAACGATATTTGAGCGAGGATTCCGGTCTTGGCCGAATACTGGTACCCTACGCGGTCTTGATCGCTAAAGAGGGACTAAGATAACTAAGCCTACGGCAGAATCGAACAATGAGACGATTCTACCAGGTAGGAATTCTGGAGGATTGAGATGGACCGTCAGTCTATAAAGAAGCAGCTCGAAATTGAGCATGCACTCATTGACAACATAGTTGCGAGCCTTCGGAGCGCGCTTGATTGGAAGACGGAGCCATCGAACGCTTCGCGGAAACTATCAACTCTGCGCTTTGTTGCCGAGACTTTCCATCGGCATCTCGAGCGTTTGATGGCGATCCACGAATACGATGGCTACATGTCGTGCGTCGTTCAGTTGAGCCCGCACCTGGCTCCTGCGGTGGAGGTTCTCAAACACGATCACGCCCAGTTGCGAGAAGAAATAATCCGTGTCGCCACGCGACTAGAGCGCGCGCCCGCAGAAGACCCCGCAGCAGTGGAGAATCTGTCCGACAGTTTGCAGGCGGTGCTTGCAACGTACGACAAACACAACGAGATGGAAGCGGAATTGCTTCAAGAGTCGTTTCTCCGAGATGTTGGTGGACCAGGCTAGTGACCATGCTCCGCTGCTGTGCCGTATATTTCCATGAGTGTGTCCATGTCACGCGCGGGTTGTCAGACGGACGACGTCCAAACGTCGAGGCGCATTCATTTGCAGCCGAGACCAGGCAAAGTCTCAGGCGAACCGATCCAGTCAGCACAAACGCATACAACGTTCCGCCGCGAGGTAGTGCTGCAGCGGCCACAACAGACGTTTCCGTTGCTGGTGAGTCTGTCGATTATGAATAGGCGGGCGAACTCCTATTCGAGATTCGACATACGAGAGCCTGGGATGATCGGTGTCCCACGAAGGCGATACAGTCCCGATCATCGGCCCGTCCGCCAGGGATACTCCACGACGCCGGCAGGAGTGCGGCACGGGTGAGTGGGTGGGTGGCTCGATCGATGCACCGTATCGGCGTGGTCTTGATGCACGAACGAAGTCCGGTTGTTTCGACAATGAGAAGAAGCGCCGCCTGCAAGGAGCCTGACTAATGGATTTGTTGGCCTTCGTTATTGATCCGATGTATTGCGTTTTCGTGGGGCCCGCCATTTTGCTGGGGATGTGGGCCCAGTGAATGGTCAAGTCCGCCTATGCCAGGGGCTCGAAGCACCAGGCGCGCAGTGGGCTTAGCGGGGCGGAGACTGCACAGCGCATCTTGAACGCTTATGGTGTGGCCGACGTCTGTCAGCGGCGGTTGAGAGGCGCGGGTTTCTGGCGGTTTAGGGGGTAGCGGAGGTTCTGGTTCTCCTGGCGCATAAGCGCTGGATGTGGTTCTCTCCCCTCGCGCGAAGCGCCCTGGATATGGTTCTCCCCACCCTCTGA
>JAJDDR010000327.1 GCA_029260255.1 Phycisphaerae bacterium | reverse complement strand
GGCCGGTACCTACAGACCGGACGAGTCCGCGCTCTGGCCGAACGGCACCGATGACCGCTCCGCCACGTTCCAACTGATCAACGGAAAGCAAGTCTACGGCGGCTTCTTGGGCAATGAGGACCCGGCGACCTTCGATCTGGACGACCGCCAAGTTGATGCCAACCTGACGATCCTCAGCGGCGAGATCGGCGGCGGGAGCATCTCGGACAACAGCTACCACGTCGTCATGGGGAACGGGACGACTTGGTGCACCGGCACGAATCCGAACGTGTGTGCCGAACTCAACGGGTTCACCGTCAGCGGCGGCAACGCCAACAGCCCCACGACCATCAACGATCGTGAGGGCGGAGGGATGCACAACTTCAAGGGCAGCCCGACGGTCCGCTGGTGTACGTTCTCGAACAACCGCGCCGAGTTCGGCGCAGGGATGATGAACGAGCGAAGCAGCCCGCACGTAAGCGACTGCACGTTCAAACTGAACCTTGCAGAGATTAACGGCGGTGGGATGCACAGCTTCAAAGGGTCCGCGCCGATCCTGACCGATTGCAGGTTTGAGGACAACCAAGCCGAGCGCGCCGGTGGCGGGGCGAACTTCGAGGGCGGATTGGGGCTGATAATCACCCGGTGTGACTTTATTCGCAACAAAGCCAACACGAACAGCATCGAAGCAGGCGGCGGGGGCGCCTTCCTGGGCAGCGGCAGCGGGGCGGTCCTGCTCATCGACTGCACGTTCCGCCTGAACACGGCCAAGCGCGGGGGAGCGCTCTACGCCGACCATCCGACGCTGGCCGCGACGTTGTGCGAGTTCGTCGACAACCGTGCCGTTCCTGACATTGACACAGGCTACGGCGGCGCGGCGTGGATCGCGACCTACGCGGACATCAACGGTCCTCCCGCGAACGACGTCTACTTCAACAACTGCCTGTTCGGTCGAAACACGGCCAAGACCGACGGCGGCGCGGTCTATTTCGGCGAATTCTCCGGCTTCGAGTTCGCAACGTCCCCGGAACTGCGTAACTGCACCTTCACCGAGAACATCGCCCAAGACGGCAACGGCGGCGGGATCTACTTTACGGTGGACACGCCGAAGGTGTTCAACGCCATCCTGTGGTGCAACGACGACATCGACGGCACGGACGAAACGTCGCAGATACACTCAGATGGCACGGGGTCCGCGGCCGCTACGTACACCGACTGGCAGGGGCACACCGGAGGAATCGGGAACGTCAACGTCAAGCCGAGATTCGTCGATCCCACGGGCGACAACGAATTCGCGGTGGACGACTTCTTCATCGCCGCCGGGTCGCCCTGCATCGACGCGGGCAAGAACGGCGACATCCCGGCGGGCGTGACCCTCGACCTGATCGACACCGATCGCACGATCGACGATCCCCTAATCCTCGACACGGGCGCGGCGGGTTGGCCGGACGCCGACTTGGGCGCCTACGAGTTCTTCCCTGACTGCGACGGGAACGGGATTCGCGATGACTGCGACGTCGCCTGCGGTGTTGTTCCGGGGCAGGACTGCTGGGGCGTACCCGGCTGTGGGCTGGGGGATCTGGACTTTGACGGCGTGCCCGACGCGTGCGAATGCGTCGATGCAGACGCTTGCGGCGACACGGACGCCAACGGGATCACCGACGACAACTGCAAGTGGTTCGATTGTGGCGATCCGGTCACCGACGCTTGCTACAGCGAAGCCCGCATCTTCGCCGACGCCGGCGGCGCGTTCGGGGCCTGCCCGCTGGACGGGTTTTGCAACATCCACGACATGAACCACGCGCTGGCGTGCTTCGCCGGGTCGAGTCTGTGCGACGACATCAACATGGACCTGGGCGGCGCGTTCGGCGCGTGTCCCCCGGACGGGTTCTGCAACATCCACGACCGCAACCACGCCGCCACCTGCTTCGCCGGATCGAATCCGTGCACATGCAGCCCATGTCCCGGTGGAATTGCGGGCGCGATGCAGGGTCCCGGGTTTGGCGGGGCGACGGGGTTGGAGGCTATTCCGGTGCCGGCGTTGTCGTCGCCGAACGCCCGGCGCGTTCGGATCTACACGACGGCCGCTCTGGCGGACATTCAGGGCTATCAGTTGGACGTCGTTGTCAGCGGCGGGACCAGTGGGCAGTTGGAGTTGTTGGACATCACGATCGAGCCGCGGGCGGATTTCGTGTTCGCCGGGCGGACGGATACCTACGAGGCGTTCAACCTGACGAACGGCCAGATGCTCTGTGGCGTGGACGGTGACGGCGAAGGCGTTGCCACGACCGGACCGGTCTACTTGGCCACGTACACCTACCGTGTGCCAATGACCGCGGCGGGCGACTTCGTGTTGGACATACGGCGGGATGAAGCGGCTGGAGACCAGACGTTTCTGATCGCTTCGGGCAACGGGCGGATCGAGGTCAGCGCGACGACGCCGGGAATCATCAGCGCAGCTCCGGTGGCGGTTCCGTAGCAGAGACATGCCCCGCACGCGTGGGCACGGCACCCGGGCACCCGAGCGCGATGCGGCACTACCAATCAACCACCCAATTCGCTATGATCGCCCGGGGTTTGCCCCAGGAAACGTACGACCCGAAGGACAGAAAGCGGCATGAGCATTCGCGTATACAACACGCTGACGCAGCGGAAGGAACCGTTCGAACCTCTCGAACCGGGCAACGTAGGCATCTACCTTTGCGGACCGACCGTCTATAAGCCAAGTCACATAGGCCACGCAGTCGGACCGGTCATCTTTGACGTTATCAAACGGTATCTCGTGTCCAAGGGGTACGCCGTCCGATTCGTCGTCAACATCACCGACGTCGACGACAAACTGATCGACGAAGCCGCCGCGCAGAACACGACCGTGCCCGAACTCGCCGAGCGCGTCACAGCCACCTACCTCGATTCGATGGCCAAGCTCGGCGTCGACACCATCGACATCATGCCCAAGGCATCCGAGCACATCGGCGACATCGTCTCCATGATCGAGAAGCTGATCGACCGCGGCGCCGCCTACGTCTCCGGTGGCGACGTGTACTTCGACGTGACCCAAGACGACGACTACGGCAAGCTCTCGAACCGCAAGCAGGACGACCAGACCGCCCAGCGCGACGTTGCCGGCGAACAGAAGCGAAACGCCGGCGATTTCGCACTCTGGAAGAGCGCCAAGCCCGAGGAGCCCGAAGAGGTTCGCTACAAATCTCCCTGGGGCGACGGGCGTCCGGGGTGGCATATCGAATGCTCCGCCATGAGCAGTCGGTACCTCGGCGAGTCCTTCGACATCCACGGCGGCGGGATCGACCTGCTCTTCCCCCATCATGAAAACGAGGTCGCCCAATCCGAGACGGCCTCCGGCAAGGTCTTCGCCAAGTACTGGTTCCACCACGGGCTGACGCGCTTCAACACCAAGAAGATCAGCAAGTCCGACGCCGAAATGCAGGACGCTCTCAAGAAGATGGACTTATCCGGCCTGCTGGACAAACATGGCGGCGAGTTGATGCGCTACTTCCTCATCAGCACGCAGTACCGCCGACCGATCGAGTTCTCCGACGCCGAGATCGAATCGAAGCGTAAAGGCCTCAGCAACTTCTATCGCCTCTTCGAACGAGTCGAGCGAACCTGCGGCAAGACCGTCTACACCGATCCCGCGCGGATCTGCACCGCGTGGGAATCGGCGCCCAAGTCCGAATTCGACGCCTTCGTCAAAGACGTCGACGGGCACGCCGAACGCTTCTTCGCGGCGATGGACGACGATTTCAACACGGCCGGCGCCGCCGCGGCGAATTACGAACTGACCACGCGGATCAACCGCTTCATCGAAGAAGAGAAACTCGAATCCGGCGGCAGCGAAGCCGCCAAAGCCATGGCCTACGCGGCCACACGCAAGCTGATGGACCTCGGACGCCTGCACGGGCTCTTCCTCGTGCCGCCAGAGTCGACAGTCGGCGGCGACGAGATGGTCGGGAGCCTCATGGCCATCCTCATCGACGCCAGAGCCAAAGCGAAGAAAGCCAAGCAGTTCGACATCGCCGACGCCATCCGCGACCAACTGACAGAAGCCGGCGTCACCCTCGAAGACCGCCCCGACGGAACCGCCTGGCGAGTCTAGCACATTGGCGTGCTCGATCCGAGCCGCGACCGCAAGGGAGCGGTCGCAGACCACGACCGCAGGAGCGCAATGACATGGACGTCTGCGGCATCGATCCGGGACTCGAAACCACCGGATACGCCGTGCTCGCCATCGATGGTGTCAACGCCACCATCCGCGACGCAGGCGTCTGCCGCACCGACACAAGCGCCCCGCTCGCCGAACGCCTTGCCCAGATCACCACCGACGTCAGTGAGATGCTCGACCAATCGCAGCCGCACGCCGTCGGCGTCGAGGAGCTCTACGCGCACTACAAGCACCCGCGCACCGCGATCCTCATGGGGCACGCCCGTGGAGTGATCCTCGCCGCCGCCGCCAAGCGCGACATCACGGTCTACAGCTTCAATGCAACCCAGGTGAAACGATTCCTCACCGGCAACGGCCGAGCCTCGAAAGTCCAAATGCAGAACGCGATCATGAGCACCTTCGGGCTCACCGCACCGCCCGAGCCAAACGACGTCGCCGACGCCATCGCCGTCGCCATGCGCTGCGCCGAGGAATGCCGCCGAAAACAACCGGAGACGCTACGGGCATGATTAATCATATCACCGGAAAACTCGTCGAAATCCGAGAAGAATCCGTCATCATCGAACGCGACGGCGTTGGGTACGTCGTCCATACTCCGAAGTACGCGATTGGGGAACTCGCCAGCCTCCACGGGCACGAAGCCACGCTCCACACCCTCCTCTTCGTCGACGGCGGTCAGAACGGAGGACACCTCGAACCGCAGCTGATCGGCTTTCCCGACCCCGGCGACAAGGTCTTCTTCCGCCGCTTCATCTCGGTGAAGGGTATCGGCTCCAAGAAGGCCCTCAAGGCGCTCACCATGCCCGTCGCGCGCGTGGCCGACTGGATCGAACAGGGCGACACGAAAGCGCTCACCGAACTCCCCGGCATCGGCAAACGAGCGGCCGAGCTTATCGTCGCCGAGTTGAGAGGCAAGATGCGGGACATCGCGATGGCCGCATCCGCGAGCCGGGCGACCGACGCGTCGCGACTCTCAGACGCCCAGCGCGACGCGATCGAAATCATGGTATCCTTGGGCGATGGTCGAGTAGATGCCGAACAGTGGCTCGACCGTGCCAATGAGCTCGGCGAATCAGGCGTCACCCCCGAGGACTGGATCCGCGCCGCCTACAGAGTTAAAACAGGCGTCCACGCATAGACGCGTTATGTTGTCATTCCGAGCGGAGTGAGGAATCTAGCCGGAAGGACATATCGGCTAGATTCCTCGTTCCGCTCGGAATGGCGGAAGACCCCAAGCGACTGAACAGCAACGGAGTCCACAGTGACCCGAGAACGCATCATCTCTGCACAATCCGCCAACCCTGCCGAAGACGCGTTCAGTCAGTCTCTGCGCCCGCAACGCCTCAACGAAATGGTCGGCCAACAGCGCGTCATCGAAAAGCTCACCATCGCCATCGAGGCCGCCCGAGCCCGGCGCGAACCCATGGAACACGTGCTCCTCGACGGTCCGCCCGGTCTCGGCAAGACAACGCTCGCCCACGTCATCGCCAACGAGATGGGCGGCACCAACATCCGCGTGACCTCAGGCCCCTCGCTCGCCAAGCAATCCGATCTGCTCACCATCCTCACGCAGCTCGACACCGGCGACGTCCTCTTCATCGATGAGATCCACCGGCTGCCCAAGATCGTCGAGGAGTTCCTCTACCCCGCCATGGAGGATTTTCGCGTCGATTTCACCATCGAGGGCGGGCTCAGCGGACGCGTCGTCAACTTCGCGCTCAAACCGTTCACCCTCATCGGCGCGACGACGCGCGCGGGCCTGCTCTCCGCGGCCATGCGCGACCGCTTCGGCCACCACCTGCATCTGGACTTCTACGGAACGGATGACCTGACCACGATCCTCATTCGATCCGCCGACAAACTCGGCGTCCCCGCGCTTGACGGTTCGCTCGCCCGCATCGCCGGGCGCAGCCGCGGAACCCCGCGCGTGGCAAACCGCCTGCTAAAACGCGTCCGCGACTACGCCCAGGTCCGCGCCGACGGCACGCTCTCGCCGCAAGTCGTCGAAAAAGCACTCGACATCCAGCAGGTCGACGCCGACGGGCTCGACGAACTCGACCGCGCCTTCCTCAAGGCGTTGATCGACATCTACAGCGGCGGACCCGCCGGCATCGAAGCCCTCGCGGCCACCATGGGGCAGGAACGCGACACCCTCGAAGATGTCGTCGAACCCTACCTCCTCCAGATCGGATTCGTCATCCGCACCCGCCAGGGACGGCAAGCGACCCAAGCCGCCTACGATCACCTCGGCATCGCCAAACCGACAACCCGCACGCCGGAAGACACCCCGCGCGAAGAGACCCTGTTCTGAACACAAAACGGTCTCACTCGGGCCCCCAACTCTGCTCGGCGCGGGGTCGGTATGATCGATCGATTCGGAGTGGTCATGGCGTAAAGACGCGTTGGAGGGCGGCGAAGTCGTGGAGATCGATGTCGGAATCGCCGTCGGAGTCGAGGCATTGGCATTCGGGGGGAAGACCGGTGCGAACCACAGAGGGCACAGAGAACGCAGAGGGGGAAGAAGGGACGGAGCTGAGGGCGACCGAGGAGGGAGCGCGAAGGAGGGACGAAGGCACTGAGGGGGAGTTCGGGGCGGTGGGTGCGGGGCCGGTGAGGCAGGCGTTGAAGAGGACCCATTCGCTGGTGTCGACTGCGGGGGGGGTGACGGCGCCGGTGTTGCCGAGGTTGCCGGATGAGCGGGGCCATTGGACGCTGCACTCAGGACCGGGGAAGTCCCACGCGTACAACGTGCGCCAGATGCCGGAGAATAGTTCTACGTCGCCGTCGAGGTCGACGTCGGCAACCGTCGCGGTGTGCGGAAGTTGGGCGTTTCGGAACACGGGATCGATCGGCAGCGGGTCGGCGCCGGGGAGCAGTGTTGCATCGTGGTTGAAGACGAAGGGACCAACGACGGTGCCGACTACTACCTCGGGCATGCCGTCGGAGTCAACATCGGCCACGGCGTGGATGCGGTTTCTGTAGGGATTCGGACCGGGGCCGGGGAAAGGGATGATGGCGGGCCAACCGGGGAGGGGCGTCCCGAAGCGATCGAACGCGAAGATTTCCCGCATTCGCCCTGTGACAAGCACATCAAGGTGACCGTCGCCGTCGATATCGCTGAGCGCGACACTCGCAGGCTCGTCGGATGTCGGCAGGACCAGGGGCCAACCCGCGTTGTGTGGGTTGCCACTCGCGTCCAAGAGGTATATGAGGCTGCCGATGCTGGAATGGAATACACCGAAGGCGACCTCGGGGATTCCGTCGTGATCTACATCACCGGAGACGATGAGCGACTTCGTAGCGGTCGGAACCTCGATGGGCCAGCCTTTCACGTCGGTGGCGTCGTGGTGCATTGCGTAGATTAAGTCCGGAAGCGGCAATGCCGCGTCACTCGCGAGGATCTCCAGATCGCTGTCACCGTCGAGGTCCACAACGCTAACGGTCCTGACATACCACTCGAATTCCCGCGGCCACGCGGAGTCGAAGGGCGTTCCGTCCGAGCGCAACACGTAGATGTAGGCGGGGAAATATGTTCCGACAACGATCTCGTTGCTTCCATCCGCGTCCAGATCGGCGACGAGTATTCTGTCGGCGAGGCCCTCCACCGCCTGGGGCCAACCGGAGGTATACGTTCCGTCGAGGTTGAACACATGTATTTCGACTGTGTTGGGATCGACGAGGGAAGGCTGATTCCGCGAGAACACGATTTCGAGATCGGTGTCATCGTCCATATCGGCAATCGCCAAGTTCAGGTTTCCTGTCCCGAAGTCGATCGGGAACTCGAAGGGCCACGCACCGGAGTGCATGGCTCCTTCTGGGGTTAGGACCCGCAAATCGTGGAGGGTCAAGACGACAATCTCCATGGCCCCGTCGTTGTCCAAGTCGACGACAACCGGTTGAATCAACTCAGGCGCGACTAATTCGGACATCTGGTAAGGCCAACCGGGGGGCACGGGCCAGTCGCCGAGGGCTTTGGATGTCTCAAATGATAACCGCGTCCTGTTCGGAGGTGCTTCCGCGCGCGTGATGTCTCGGGGCGGCGCTGCAAGAATGATGAT
Organism: Phycisphaerae bacterium; assembly: GCA_029260255.1. Lineage (GTDB taxonomy): Bacteria > Planctomycetota > Phycisphaerae > UBA1845 > UBA1845 > OFTM285. Next base: position 2,150 of record JAJDDR010000327.1, on the reverse strand, counting down.
CGCAAGGACCGAGGAAGTGATTTCTTTCATATCGTAATCCTCGGCTTACGCGCTGTGCGGGGTGCAGTTGTTTCCGCGGTCAAGCGCGGGCTACTGTCTCGTCATCGGAGCGCAATCCCCTGTGGATCCGTTGCTTAGCTACGTTGACGAGCGTGTCAGAATGTTGGCCGACAGCGGTCATCGTCGATGCTCCAAGTGGCTGTGTCAATCGACGCGGTGCTCAATTGAACGGTGACTGCGTATTCTCCTTGACTCGCCATCTGCCACAGGACATGATGCACTTGCTGAACAAAGCGTGTTGTCGGCCGTAGTGTAACACTGGCGAAGGAAGCCGACTCGACGACACCGAACTCGAATCGTCTGCGTCGTGGCACCGGTTGTCGGTGCATGTGATTGTGAATGCAGTTCTTGTCGCTCGACGGTGAGCGGCGGATTAGGAAACCGGCTCCCGGTCCGGGGGCACAATTCGTGTCTTGCGCCCTGCTGGGCGCGCTTGAGTTTGCTCTGAGCGGCTTCGCGGCAGCGCTCGGAATACGCGGAATGTCTGCGCTCGTCGACGTGCGGCAGACGCGCGAGTCCTTGTCGAGATTCGCGCACTGTCGTTCTCTGTTGTATAGGAGATGAGGTTATGAAGCGACTTGTGATTGCCTCGGCATGTGTCGGGCTGCTTTCTGTCCACGCACCAGTATCCGCACAGTGTACTGCGTATGTCGACGCCAGCGTTGGCGCGAGCGGGGCCGGGACGAGTTGGGCCAACGCTTACCAACACTTGCAGGAAGCCCTCGGGGCGAATCCCGTCTGCGATGAAATCTGGGTGGCGGACGGCGCGTATATGCCCGACGGCGGACGGACGCCCGTCGGGGAAGCACACGTGAACGGCTCCGACCCCGATGGGCGGCTCGCGACATTTCAGCTTCTCGACGGCGTCGCCATCTACGGCGGGTTCGACGGAACCGAGGCAACCCTCGCAGAGCGTGACGTCACGTGTAACGAGACCATCCTGAGCGGAGACTTGCTGGGCGACGACGAACCGGAGTTTACTTTCAACAACGACAACAGCTATCACGTCGTCACAGGGTCCGGCACTGTCTTGGGAACGGCTGTGATTGATGGTTTCTCGATCACTGGCGCGAACGCGAATGCGATCTCGGGTGGCTGTGATACATCGAACCACCACTCTACCGGTGGCGGAGTAATCGTGTACGGGTTCGATGACGACTGCGTCGACGGACAGCCGGGAGGGAACCCGATCATTCAGAACTGCACTATTCGCGACAATTCGGCACGGTGGGCCGGTGGAATGCTGGTTTACCGCTCGAACGCCACGCTACTCGACTGCGTATTCGAGAACAACAGAGCCACCGAGCAGTGGGGTGGCGCATTGGAAATCAGCGGGGGGTGCGTGCCCGCGAGCTTCGGAGCGGTCCGCATCGAGAGATGCAGTTTCATCAACAATCGGTCGAAGTGGCAGGGCGGAGCAGTGACGGCAGCCAAGGCGCAGAATGTCGTCATCGCCAACTCTGTGTTCGTGGGAAACACGGTGGAAACGACCAGTTGCCCCCCCAGTATCCCTGATTGCAGGGTCGGGGGAGGTGTATACTTTCAATACGCGAATTACGCTTGTACTCAAGCGACGGCGCCGAAGCTGGTCAACTGCACGTTCGTCGACAATGTCGCCACGCCGGCGGTGAGCCCGGGAGAACTGCCAGCCGAGGGTGGCGGAGTTTACACGGACATTGACTTCCCCGAGATCGAAAACTGCGTCTTCTGGGGCAACCTGGATTCAAACAGCCCGAGCGAGACGTCACAGATCCACCCAAGGACAACCGTTCCGTTGGTTCGCTATTCGGCCATCGAGGATCTCGTGCCGAATGGGCAGTTCGACATAGGAGCCAACGAGCATAACATCCCCGACGAACCCGCCTTCCGCGACAGATTGAATGGAGACGTTCACCTCAATCTAGGCTCGGCGGGGAACGATGCCGGCGACAACTTGGCAGCGGACGCGCTGGGCCTGGCTGTGGACCGGGACGGGCAACCGAGGCCTTGGAACGATCCGATCGCGCCAGACGACGGCGGCGGGGACTTCCCGTTCGTCGACATGGGTGCGTATGAGTTCGTAATGTGTGCAAATGGTGATGACTGTGGGG
>JAJDDR010000326.1 GCA_029260255.1 Phycisphaerae bacterium | reverse complement strand
GGTACGGCACCGGGATCTTCGGCACGCGGCACCGGATATCCATCAACACGGTGGTGATACCGGACAAGGCACTGGTGGAACGTCGCGGTCTTCGCGATCGGCGGCGGCCTGGTCAGTTCGATTTGCGGCAGATCGACTACTACATCGCCTGGGACGACGTCAACCTTGACGAAGAAAACGACCCGCGCGCCCTCGGACTCATACGGCGCGAGCGCAAGACGTTCAACCGCCTTTCGGCGGCGGAGGCCGAGGCGGCCGCGGGCGATCTGCTCGATGAACCGCTCGAGGGCGAGGACGCGCCGGCTGCGGACGCCGAAATCGACCCCGAGCCGGAGCCGGAGCCCGAGGAGCGGCGTTCGAGCGGCTCGTCGCACGGCCGATCGGCGGACGACGTGTTCGACGAGAATCTCGGCGAGGAGTTGGAAGACGAAGAGAAAGAGGGCGCCAAGCAGGAGTTGTACGCGCCGGAGTTGAAGTTCCTCGAGTTCTTCTATCACGACGGCACGCAGTGGTGGGAAAGTTGGGAGATTACCGAGGGCAACACTCTGCCTCAGATGGTCATGATCACGGTGGGCTACGAGCCGCAACTCCCCGAGGACGAGGAGATCGAGATAATCAAGGACATCATGGAGGGCGAGGACGACATCGAGCCGATCCCCAAGGACCGCTACGTGGTCATCGTGCGCATTCCGCAAGCCGACTCGCTGTTTCTCGGTCCGAGGATCCAGCGGGAGATGTCCTCGTTCGCCGATCTGGAGGACATGGAATGATGCCCGCGCGACGATCTGTTGACACGCGGAGGCGTGCCGTGCTTCTGCCGGTCACGCTTCTGATGCTCGTCCTCATCGGGCTGATCGCGGCGGGCTCGTCGTTCTACGTGCATGCCGATCTCACGGCCACCCAGTCGGTGTCGCATCGATTCAAGGCGCGGCAGGCGGCGGAGGCGGGGATTCAGAAGGTGATGTTGAACCTGCGCACCGATCAGGCAAACGTCGATGCCTGGTACCACAACCCGGAGGAGTACCATCGCATCCTGGTGTGGGGTCAGAACGCGGGCGAGGAGGAGCTGGGTCTGCCCGAGGAGTACGATGACGACGACCGGTCTCAGCGATTCCGTTTCAGCATCGTCGCGGACGATCCCACGGACGACGAGATGCTCGTGCGTTACGGGATCACGGACGAGTCGTCGAAGCTGAACGTGAACGTCGCGACGCGCGATCAGTTGGTGGCGTTGATCGGCCAGTTCACGACCGAGGAGATGAACGTCGACGAGTTGGCGGACGCCCTGATCGATTGGCGCGACGCAAACAGCGAAGTCAACCCATTTGGGGCGGAGACGGAGTACTACGCCCGGCTCGATCCGCCGTACGCGGTCAAGAATCGGCCATTGGATACGGTTGAGGAGTTGCTGCTGATACGTGGATTCACCGGCGCGCTTCTCTATGGCGAGGACTACGATCGCAACGGTCTGATGAGCCCCAACGAAGACGACGGGGACGAGTCATTTCCGCCGGACAACGCCGATTCGGAGCTGAACCGCGGGCTGATTTCGCAGGTTACGGTGTTCTCGCGTTCGCTGAACCGGACGGCGGACAACATGCAGCGGACCTATATCTTCGGCGAGCCCGGTGCGATTTCCGCTTCGCTTGCCGAGGTCATCGACGACCCGGCGAAGATCGAGTTCATCTCGCAGGCCGGCGCCGGCGATCCGCGGATCAAATCCCCGGCGGAGTTGCTCAAGCCGCGTACCGTCCGAAACAACAACCCCAACAACCCCAACAGCAAAGGGGGTAACAAGAACAATCAACCGGAGACCACGACCGTCCCGTCGCCGATCACGCTGGAGGACATGCCTTGGGTGATGGACCTGCTGACGACGACGACGGAGGGCGAGTTCGTCGGGCGGATCAACATCAACACCGCTTCGGCGTCGATCCTGTCGTCGCTGGGCGCGCTGACGGAAGAGGACATCGAGGCGATCCTGACCGTCCGTGAGGAACTCACACCCGAACAGAAGCAATCGACGGGGTGGTTGGCGGCGATCATCGGTGCGGACGAATTCACTGCCGTCGCGCCGCTGCTTTGTGCGCGCGGGAATCGCTTCCGCGTGGAGTCGCTGGGTTACGGCGATCACATCGGCACGGTCGTGCGTCTGGAGGTCATCTTGGAAATGCGTGGCCCGGTCGCGCAGATCGTGTACAACCGTGATATAACGATGCTCGGTACGGCGTATCCGATACGTTTTGCCGAGGGAGACTCGGAACTTGTTGGATTCACTCGTTGACAAATCGACGCTGAGTGTTGACTGGGACACGCGTGCGCTGCGCATCGTGCATGCCCGCATTCGCGGACAGTCGGTCAACATCGACCAGGTGCTCAGCGTGGCTATCCCGCCTGATGTTCGGATCACCGAGGCCGAGTCCATCGGTACGTTCATCGGACGGGCGGTGGCGAAGGCGAAGATCGGCACGAAGCGCGTGGCCGTCGATATTCCGCGTGAGCGGGTCAACTTTCACACGCTCAAGCTGCCGAACGCATCGCTGGACGACCTGGCCGGAATGGTCGCTTTCCAGATACCGAAGGAGCTGCATTTTCCGATCGATCAGGCCGTCGTCGACTTTACGGTTCCGCTCGAGAAGGCTGCGGAGGGTGACACCAACGATGTGCTCGTCGCGGCGGTTCACAAAGAGGAACTTCAGTTTTACCGCGACGTGTTTGAGCACGCCGGTCTGAAGCTGCAACGTGTCGGTCTCCGCCCGAACGCGAATCAGTTTGCGGTCAACGCGCTTCTGAAGGCAACGCCGTACGACCGCGTTCTGTTCGTGGACGTCGGTCCGACGACGACCGAGATTGACGTGCTTCATCAAGGGCACCTCGTGTTTTCGCGTGCTGCGGACGTCGAGATTCCCGCCCGATTCGACCCGCCGTCGTCGGTCGCGGATGTCGACGCGGTGAGTGCGGAGCAGGGTTTGACGCTGCTGACATCGCCGGTCCAGGAAGGCGGCACGCTCGGTCGCATCGAACGTGAATTGATGATCGAGGTGACGCGCTCGATCGAGGCCTACCGCGCGGACAATCCGGGCGGATCCATCGAGCACGCCGTGATCGGCGGAAGCTGCGACATCGAGGACGTGTTGTCCGAGGCGATTCAGACGCGTTTCAAGATCACCGCTCAGCCGTACAACCCGGCGACGTGCTTCGGTTGGGACGCGGATCGCGGTTCGGCCGCCGGCGCGTTCGCGGCCACCCTGGGGTTGGTGCTGTCGCAGGCGTACGAGCCTCAATTGAAGTTCGACTTCCTGTCGCCGAAGAAGCCGGTGTCCCAGGCGGCGCGGCGTATCAGACGCGCTCCGATGGCGGCGGCTACGGCGGTGCTGTTTGTGGTGGCCGGGATCGTGTTCTACGTCACGTACCTCAGCCCGCAGAACGAAATGCGCGACGAGCTCCGGGCGAATCTCGCCAAGGTCGAAGAGTCGCTGGAAGAACACGAGGAGTTCATCGAATTGGTCGGCGCCATTCAGGACTACGAGAAACACCGCATCGTCTGGATCGACGAGTTGCACGAGCTGGTGTCGGCGCTGCCGGACGACAAACAGATCGTGCTCGACGGCATCGACATGTCGTGGAAGAACCAGAGCATGAAGATCCCGTTTCGGGGCAAGGACATCAAGACGGGCAGCGAGGCGGCCGCGATGCTTCGCGCGTTTCATCTTGCCGACAGCGAGCGCCGGCAGTTCGACGTCAAGCTGGGCGACTCGAACCCCAAGGGAACGGGCAAGTACCCGTACAGCGGTCGCTTCGACATCAAGATCGTGGACCGCGAGTGGCCTGACGGTAAGAAGAAACGCCGCTGATCGGCCGGCGTTGAGCCTGCGGGCGGGTGGACTCTATGAACAAACGCGAAAAAACGCTTGCACTGATCGTCGGGCTCTCGGCGGCCGCCTACGGCGGCAAGGTGGTCGTCTGGCCGGTGATCGAGGAGTCTGTCCTCGGCATCGCGGACCAGAACGACGAGCTGCGCGCCGAGTTGGAAGAACGAAGCGTCGCACTGGACGACATCATCCCCTATCGGGATTCGTATCGGGACCTGATGGCCCGCACCGGGGCGACCAAGCCGGCGGACGTCCAGAACGCGCTGCACACGTCGCTTACGAACCTCATCGCGAAGGCGGGCCTGAGTGCGAAGCACCGCATTTCGCCGCGGAACATCACGGATTACAAGCCGCCGAACCTCAAGAACAAGAAGGCCGGCATCAAGCTCGTTCGGTTCAACGTGACGGCCGAGGGCAAGCTCGACGCGCTCATGGGTTTTCTGAAGTCGTGCTACGAGTTGTCTTATGTTCTTCAGATTACGGAGTTCAAGCTCGATCCGCCGTCGACGCGCGACAGCAAGAAGAAGGTCGACGACGTCAAGATGACCGCCTCGGTCGAGGCGCTCGTCCCGCCGGCCAACAAGACCAGCGAGGTCAACATCAAGCTTCAGACGCAGCCCGAGCGGCACGTCAAGCACAGCGACTACGAGTACGCGTTGGTGTCGGCGCGAAAACCGTTTACGGAGTACGTAGAACCGCCCAAGCCGCCCGTCAGGCGACCGGATCCGCCCAAGCCGCCGGAACGAACCGTAGAGGCGCCGGTCGTAACGCCCCCCGAACCTGAGCCCGACCCCCCCCCTCCTCCGGTGGACGATCCCAATCGCAACACGAAGTTCGTGCGCATGGTCATGATGCACGACGACATGCACGAGGTTTTCGTCGTCAACACGGGGGACAACACGTCGGAATACGTCGGTCTCGGCGACAAGCTGGACGGCGGTGACGTTGTGCTGGTTCACCCACTCGGCGCGGCCGCTCGACGTGATGACGGATCGACGCGGCTGTATCCGATCGGCAAGCGCCTGGCCGACTGCCTGCCGATCGAAGATGCCGCCATGCAGTACGCCGAGGTCGCTTACGCCTACGACAAGATCAAGGACACGCTGGAGTCCATCGAGGAAATAGAGGAAGACGTACCGGGAGAATCGCCCGAAGAGCCCGCAGCGATAGACCCGGCGACCAAGCCCGAAAACACCGGCAAGACAGGCGCGGCGGATTCTCCATCGAAGGTGCCGCTGGACAAACCTGCCGGCCAAGCCAACACCGCTGCGGCGAAAGTCGACGCTAAGCCTCCCGCGGCCGGTAAGCCCGCTGAAGCGGAGAAGGAACCACAAAAACCCGCGCGAGGGGCTCGCGAGCGTGCTCGCGACCAGAGGCGCGGCAAAACCGCAACCGAACCGGCGTCGGATGCGAAGAAGGGTGCGGAGGCGTCGACTCCTGCCGCCAAACCCGCGGGTGGGAAGACGACTGCTCAAGGCAAGAAGGACGCGCCGGCAAAGAAACCGGAACCCAAGAAGCCGACCGGCGACGCCGCCAAGGAGCCAAAGAAGACCGGCGACAGCGGCAAGAAGGACGAGAAAAAACCGTCCGCCAAGCCCAAGGACGGTGAAAAGAAATCGGACAAGAAGGGCGACTGAGTTCGCCCCAAGGGCCGCCTGATCAGAGAACCGCGAGGCGCCTCCGAGACCCCGGGAGGATACACCGGGGATCGCTCGAGGGTGCCTCAGGAGATAACACGATGGAATCACACGTGTTGACGAACGTGGTCCGGTACATGCCGGTTGGTGTCTGGTGTTGCGTCGCGGCACTCTGCCTGTGCCTTGCGCCGGCGAGTGACGTTCGCGCGGACGCGGGCGACGACGCTCGCGCCGTGCGCCTCGCCGACGGCACGCCGCCCGGCAACCTGCAACTGCTCGGCGGCAAGGACGACAAGAGCAAGCGCGGCGCCACTGCGTCGGGCCGGAAACCGCCGATCAAGCGTCCCAAGGGAGGCAAGGCGAAGCCGCCGACACGCAGGCCGAGCAGCCGCAACACCAGCCGAAAGCCTCCGTCCAACCCGCGCGAGCGGGGGAAGGCGCCTGAACTGCCTCAGACGCCGGGCGAACAGATCACGTCGCGGCTCAACATCAATCCTGAGGACGAAGGCAAACCACCGGAGGAGCGCACCTACAGGTTTTCGATTGTCGACGGTTCCTACAAGGACCTGGTCGAGAACTTCGCGCGGATGGCCGGTATCGGCATCGTCGGCGAGGCGCCGGTCGGTCAGATTTCGTTTGTTACGACCGAGACGATGGACTTCAAGGCGGCGCTCAATCGCATTCGGCTGCTGCTGTTCAAGTTCAAGCCGCTGGAACCGTACTGGTTGCTGTATCACGATCGGCACTTCGAGGTTCTGCGGGTGACGGACGTGTGGCGCTACATTCCGCTCGAGCAGGTTTTTCCCAGCCTGGCGCAATTCGAGACGTCCGACATAGACGACAACGAATTGGCCATGCTGCGGTACACCCCGGCCGCCACATCGGTCGCGGACTACACGCTGCTGCGCGACTTCATGCCGGACTACGTGCGCATCGC
>JAJDDR010000325.1 GCA_029260255.1 Phycisphaerae bacterium | reverse complement strand
ACGCGCGCACCCGACGCGTCGGCACCTATGAATTCGATCCCGCCCCCGCGGGCTCCGAGACCATCGCCGTCAACCTGTTCAGCACGGTCGAAAGTGACATCGCCCCCCGCGACACGCTCGTCTTCGGCTCATCCCCGATCTCCACCACCACGGGGCAGAGCCTGGTCAATCAGCCACTGTGGAGGTGGGCGGTACTGGGCCTGCTCGCCGTCCTCATCCTGGAGTGGATCGTCTACAACAAACGCGTGTTTGTCTGACGGTCCGGTACCGCGCGAATCATCACTCTTCGGTCGTCGACCGCACGCCCGCCGCGCGAAGCTCGGCCGCGCGTTGGCTGTCTCCCGCGGCCTCGAGCGCGACGCAGTAGGCTTCAAGCACTTCCACACGGAGCGTTACGTCATCGGCGTCATGCAGCGACTCCCAGGCGATCCGCAGATGCCCGCGTCCGGCGGACGGCTTGCCCAGTTTCGCGTGGGCCTGTCCGCAGATGAGTCGCGCCTTAACGTGCGCCGCGCGAAGTCGGAGGCGCCCGTTCAACTCGGCAGCCTTCATTCCCGCCGCCATTGCTCCCGCGTAGTCTTCCAACTGCATGCGGCAGTCGGCGATCTTCGCATACGCCATCGCCGCACCCCATTGGTCACCCAGCGGCTCGGCGAGAGAGAGGGACCTCTCATAATGGGCAAGCGCCGCGGCGAAATCGTCCTTCACCGCGCGCCCTGCGCGAAACTCGGCTTGGCCCCGGCGAAACTGCTTCTGCTCGTTCGGGCTCCAACTGCCGAAGGCGGCAGCGTATTCGCCGAATATGTTCTCCTTGAACGCGTCGTTTGCCCACTCCGCGAACTTCAAGCCGGCCCGAAAAGACTCCGCGGCTTCGTCCGCGCTGCCGCCCTCTTCGATCATCTTCAAGCCGCCTTCGAGATAGTGATCGACGAAGCCGAGCACCTCGTCGGGGTTGCGCCGAAACACCTGCGCGATCCACTTGCCGTCACCATCGGCGAGCATCTTCTCCAGGCGGTTGTGCGACATCGCCGAATCAGAGTTGCCGGCGGAGAGAATCAACGCCGTCAGCAGGATGTTTGCAGTCACTCCGGTACCTCGCTTTCTTTGCTGGTGCCCGGCGGAGTGTACCGAGTGTCCTGCGTCTGAAGCAAGACCGCCGTCCGACGTTGACAAACGAGCGACGCCCGCTATCTCCTTCGGTGATGTCCGAGCTGAAGATCGTCCTCGCAGGCTCGTGGTTTCTCGCGGTTGGCATGCTCGCCGTCGGCTGCGTAGCGCCGGCGCAACCGGTTTGCCGCATTGCGTTCGGTTCGTGCGCCAAGCAGGACCGACCTCAGCCGATCTGGGACGCCGTACTTGCCGCCGACCCGGACCTCTTCCTCTTCATTGGCGACGCGGTGTATGCCGAGACCACCGACATGAACCTGATGCGGGCGCAGTTCGACAGACTGAACGCAGTCCCCGGCTATCGAGCCCTCCGCAGTCATTGCCCGGTCCTGGCAACGTGGGACGACAACGACTACGGGCTCGACGACGGCGGCGCGGCCTACCCCATGCGCGCCGAGGCGCAACAGGTGTTCCTGGATGCTTTCGACGTGCCCGCGGGTTCCGCACGGCGCACCAGGCGCGGCGTCTACCATGCGGAGACCTTCGGGTCGCGGGACAAGCGCGTTCAGGTGATTCTGCTCGACACGCGCTACTTTCGTGGGCTCTTGACGCGACGCGACAACCGGACGCCCGCCGTGGGTCCGTACGTGCCGGGTCGCGACACACGCGTCACGATGCTCGGCGATGAGCAGTGGCGGTGGCTGGAGCAGCGGCTGCGCGAGCCCGCGCGCGTCCGGATCATCGCGTCGAGCATCCAGGTCGTTGCGGAGGACCATGGCTGGGAGAAGTGGATGAACCTGCCACACGAGCGGGCGTGCCTGTTCGATCTCATTCGCAAGTGCCGGGCCGGCGGTGTGGTCTTTATCAGCGGGGACCGCCACGCCGCCGAGTTGTCGGCCATGGACGGCGGCGTCGGATATACCCTGCACGATTTGACCAGCAGCGGCATGAACTGCGCACTCGCCGGATGGTATGAGGAACCCAATCGGCATCGTGTGGGAGAGAAGATATGGGCGGACAACTTCGGCTTGATTACCATTGAATGGGACACGCCCGACCCGGAACTGTGCTTCGAGATTCGCGGCACGGACGCAAGTGTCATGACGCGGCACTGCGTTCGACTCGGCGATCTGCATCCGAAGCGCCAGTAGGGCGTTCGCCGAAGTCGGCCGCGGCGTTTCCTATCGCTTGAAGTGACGCACGGCCGCGTCGATCGCCGTGTCGGTTTTCCCGAGGATGTCCGACAGCGTGGGTTCGACGTTGATGTCGGGCTGAATCCCGCGGCCGTCGTACAGCTTGCCGTTCGGCCGGAACGACACCATGGACGAGAACTGGATGCGAAAGCCGGTGTTGACCATCAGCGCCAGGTTCGTCGCTCGTCCCACGCCGCCGCCGCTGGGCATGCCGATCAGTGTCACGTTGGGCCGGCCCTTGAACGCTCCGAGAAGCACTTCGGTCGAGTCGAAACACTGCGGACCCATGAGAACGGCGATCGGTTTCTTGTAGTGGTAGTAGCCGGGCGACGTTCTCGGTGTGAGCACGAAGTAGTGCAGCACGCTGAACTTCTCCTGCGGCAGGCGTCGCTCCGGGTGAAACGACTCGGCGAAGCGCCCGATCGCCGCGCGCTCCTTCTCCGTCCAGTATTGCGATGTCACCGGGTATAGAAATCGGCTCGCGAGGTACCCCTCGGTCTTGTTGCGGTTACGCCCGGGCGGGACGCGATACGCGGATACGTTGGCGATGAACGGTGTTTCGCCGGGCGCCAGGAAGTACGGAAACAGCGTCCGAATCGTCTCGCGCGACCCGCCGGAATTGTCACGCAAGTCGATGACCAACCCGGCTGTGTCGCGCAAATCACTCATCGCCTCGGTCAGTTTCGCAACGAAGGCCGGATGGACGTCCATCCGAGAAATACGGAGGTAGCCGATGTCGCCCGCGATCTTTCCGTGCTCCACCCAGGCGCCCTTTCGCGGAACGTGGGGAGCAGGCGAGGTGCCGATGGGGAACTTCCGCGTGGCCGAGCCGTCCGCCGATTCGAGTTCGACCATGAGCGTGCTGTTCCGCGGAAGTCCCAACTCAGAACGCACGAAGCCGCCGAACATCGCGTACTTCACGCTCGATTCACGAATGAACTGCGGCGTACCCTTCGCTACGAGCGACCCCGCCGCGGCGATCCACCGATCGACGGGCTCGCCGTCCAGGCTGCGGACGTAGGGATACTGTTCGTCCAGGAGCCGCTTCGGTTCGAGCGCGTACGCCGCGACGCGACCGTCCACGGCGGCCAGCGCGAACGGAACGAACTCGGCCGGAAGGAACTGCACCCACGGCACAAACTTGCTCTTGTTGATGTCCGACCAACGATTCAGGCGAGTGTGTCCGTCGCCGAAGTACGCCACGAATTTCATGAGTTGCACGGCCAGCGCGCCGCGCGTAATGCCGTCCTTGACGCTCACCCGAATCGTATCAAGCGCCGAACGATAGTCGAAACCCACGCGATCCACGTAGGCGTAGCGATTGTCGAGATGCCATTCGAGGTCGTCGAGGTCCTCGGCCACCTGCCGGCTGGTCACCTCTTCTTTGGCCCAGACCTGGTCTGTTTCGATGCGCTTGGTGAGACCGAGGAAGGCGGGGTCGGGCTCGCTGCGGTGTGTCCGATTCACACCGGGCGTGCTGATCATCCACCCGGACTCGTCAAGGTCGCCGTACTTCGCGTCGATGATGGCTTGTCGGTTTTCCTCCGTCAGCGGTACGTCTCTGAGGGTCGCCGGCTCGCCGTTCGTCAGGTGGCGAACCTCGAGGGCCACGTGCTCACCCGGCGGCTGATCCATCTCGTTCAGAACCTGCACCAAGTCTTCGTCGAAGCGCCTCTGCCAGGCGCCGAGGTGCAGCTTCCGGCAGTGCTCCAGAATCACCGAGACGGGAATGTTGTTGATCGCGTCAAGGTGATACCACGCACCCCGGACCTTGACCTCCGGAGTCACGTCCTTCCAGCGAATGTACTCGAACGGTGAGCGCTTCGGGTGGTCCTCCGCACGTGCCGCCGCCGCGGCAATCGACATCGCGATGATCGCCACAAACAAGGTCGACCGCTGGAACAAAGGGAACATTGTCATGGCGTATTCGATCCGAGCGAACGTCAATCGAGTAGTCGATAGTAAAAGTTGCGTTTTCGCGGTTGCCAGCCGGCGTCGGTGATCAATGCGCGAATCTCCGCCTCCGTGAGGCAGTAGATCGTACCGGCCGCGGACACAACGTTCTCTTCCATCATCACCGAGCCCATGTCGTTGGCCCCGAAGAACAACGAGAGCTGACCGATTTTGGGACCTTGCGTCACCCAGCTCGCCTGTACGTTAGGAATGTTATCGAGATACAAGCGTGCGACGGCCAGCGTTTTCAGGTATTCGTGCGCGTCGGCCAGCACGAGATGCTCACCGTCGGGCTCCCCCGGGTAATCCGGCGGGAACGGTTTGACGCGCCCGAGCGGCGTGCCGCCCGGCTGAAACGTCCAGCAGATAAACGCCGAGAAACCGCCCGTCTCGTCCTGCAAGTCGCGAATGCGTCGAAAATGCTCGATCCGGTCCGGAATCGTCTCGATGTGACCGAACATCATCGTGATGCTCGTCTTCATGCCGATCTTGTGCGCCTCGCGGCATACGTACAGATACTCCTCCGTGTTCGTCTTCCCGATTCCGACCCGGTCGCGCACGCGGTCGACCAGGATCTCCGCCCCGCCCCCGGGGATGGAATCCAAGCCCGCCTCCTGAAGGCGCAGGAGGATGTCCCGCACGGGCATCTCGAATATCTGCTCAAACGCGAAGATCTCCGGCGGACTGAACGCGTGCAGGTGGATGGTCGGATACTCGCGCTTCAGAAAACGCATCAGATCCAGATACCACGAGAACGGCAGCACGTCGGCCGGAGCCAGCCCGCCCTGCATCAGAACCTGCGTCCCGCCGATCGCGACGAGTTCGTTCACCTTCTCGGCGATCTGATCGAAGGTTAGCACATACCCCGGCGGCAGGTCCTTTCGACCGGAATCCAGCCCATCGGGGTCGGCCTTGAAGTTGCAGAAGATGCACCGCGCCGTGCAGTAGTTCGAGTAGTTGATATTGCGGTCCACGACGTACGTGCGGTGGGGATCCGGGTGGAGCGCCTGGGTGACCGCGTGCGCCCGACGACCCAATTCGTGAATCGAGCAGTCGCGGTACAGTGACAGTGCCTCGGCATCATTGATGCGCGAGTATGCCGCGGTCTGGCACTTCGGATCCGCAAGTGTCATGCGCACGCCGGCTCCCCGAAAGAACTCAAGAGCTGGTGCTGTCGCACCAGTTCGAAGAACCGGTTCATGCCCTCGCGGTGGGCTTCAGTGAGCGTGTAGCTCAAGTGCTCCGTGAGATAGCTCGTCGCCAGAGGAACAGGCCATCCCATCCGTGAAGCGTGCTCTTCGGCAAGCTGCGATGCCTTGGCCACGCCCGCGTCGCGCGCCGCGGCCAGCACCGGTCCGACCTGCCAGCCGAGTTGCGGCTTCGCCGTCGCCCACACGGCAAAAACGAACGGCAGGTCGGTCAGGGACCGCCATGCCGCCCCGAGATCAATCTGCGTCGAGAAGACCTCCAGACCCGGCGGCGGCTTGATCACCTTGTCGCCGATCAGAAGAATCGCCTCGCCGCCTTCCGGGGTCGCCGCGCCCGAGTCGAACGGTTTGAGCTTGAGAGTGCGGTCGTACTTCTCGTGCCAGATGACCGAGGCGAGCGCGACCGAGGTGTGCGAATCACGGTCGGCGAAGAGAGTGTGTACATCCGCGGGATCGACGCGCGAAAAAACCCGAACCGTCAGCGTCGCGCCCACGGACCCGATGCACGCGTCGGACAGGATTGGCCAATCGCGATCCCCGAGGATCAGATCGATCACCGGAACGAGCGCGACGTCCAACGCCGCCCGCTCCAGCATCCGGGGAAGGTCCGCCGGCACAGCGCGCACGAGGTCGATCTCGGGGTGCCCGTCCAACCCGTAGGTGAGCGGTAGGGCGTTCAGGAACGAGACCGCCCCCACACGGACGCGCCCGCCAGCGCCGATTGATTGAGACGACATTTTCCGGTAGCTCCCCGCCTGACGCCGGGCGACCTCCGCCCGAACACCGCCAGCGGGGGATTATAAGCATCGCTCCGAAACCGGCAATTCGCCGGGCGGTTTCAGTCTTTTTGAAAGCGTTGACGACTCGCTCGGGACTTCATAACGTGCCGCCGATGAACCTGCGACTTTCGATCCCGCGTAGCCTGCTCGTCCTTGCCGCCGTGCCGGTGGTTCTGCCGGTGGGCTGTTCTCAAACCGTAACCCGATTCGATGTAATCGATTACACGCCCTCCGGCGAGGCAGCGCCCTACGTGCAGACGTTTGACGAGTGCTACTATTGCACCGATGCACACGACAACATCGATATCGTCGCCCGCGTCACTACGACGAATGAACAGGGACTGTCGACGACACAGATCGTCCACATGCGGACGTTTTGGATCACCCGGCCTGGAAGGACGAACGCCGAACCATCGATGATCAACGCTACCGTTGGCTACCACGTCCTGAGCGGGCCGACCGGCGCGACGTTCGAGGGCAGTGGTTTCGTGTCGTTCGATGTGAATCGGCGGGGCGACCGGATCACCGGCGAGCTCGAGCGATCGTCCCTGGCGCCGCAGCGTCGCTTGGGCAAAGCCGATCGCGTCTTTGATCGTGCGGAACTGAGCGGCACATTCGTCGCCACTCGCGACAAGCAGCGCGTGTTCAACACGCTGCGTGACATGCGCCGCCGCTTCGGGCCGATGCCGGATTACGACGCCTCGTCGCGCATCCCCGATGTCCGTTGACGGCGCCGCTCACCTCTCGGTGTCACGCGTGTCAATGTCCAGCGGCGCGTGGTGATGCTCCGAGGGCGACTTGTCGCCCAGAATCTTCACCGCACAGTAAATCGTCAAACCACACACCAGAAGGACGCTCAACGTCATGACCACCATGCCGGCGGGTTCGAGTTCAACGGTCGGCACTCCGGACTGAGCGACCACAGGCAGCATCAACATTTCACGCCTCCAAACACACGCCGTTCGCTTCCGCGGCTGCGATGTTTCGCCCGATCCGATTGCGACACGCGATGTCGGTAAGCCCCAGCAGCAGACCGTAGAAAAGGACCAGTCCGATGAAGACCCACCGCGCCGCGTTCGCGTCCGCCTCCGCTGCGGTCCGCGCCTTGCCAGCTTCTTCCGCGTGCGGGGCGAGCCACTCCGGAAGCTGGTTTGGATCGGCGTCCGCACCGAGAATCGCCTCGCTACGTGCCTCGATTTGCTCCTCGCCGAGGTTCTCCTCCGAAAAATGGTCCGCGATGACGGGCTCATAGACCCCGCGAGCCGCCTCGACGCCCCGAAGCGCGGGGCGCATGCCGTCGATGTACCCCGGGGCGTTGGTGAAAGCCCACGCGCCCAGAACGACGAGCAGGAACGTCGGCGTTACGTACCGCAGAACGAACGGCATGAACGAAGGTAGCTTCACGTCCGCGCCGCGATTGGCCTCCCGGCAGCCGCGCTCGGCGCCGATGACCCAGCCGAACAGGAGAACCTGGGCCGTTGCCGCGATGATCATCATGAAGTTGCACCAGAAGTCGGTGTGGTCCAGGCCCACCAGACCATGGGTGAAGTACATCGGCACGATTGCGCCGATCGCCGTGATGACGCCGAGGAGCAGCACGCTCGCGGTGCGCTTCAATCCGAATCCGTCTTCAAGGAATGCGATCGCGGGCTGAAGCATGCTCAGCGACGACGTCACGGCCGCGAGGAACAGAAGTCCGAACCACATCCCTCCGAAGAAGCTGCCACCCGGCATGAAGTGCATGATCGCCGGAAGCGTGACGAACCCCAACCCAAACGTGGTGCCCGCGGCATTCTCGGCACCGAGGAACAAGAACGCGGTCGGCACGACGATCATGCCGCCGAGGACGACCTCGCAGAACTCGTTGGTGCTCGACGCGCTCAGTGACGTGAGCACCACGTCGTCGTCTTTCCGAAGGTAACTCGAATAGCAGAGGATCAAACCGAACCCGACGCTGAGGGTGAAGAAGATCTGCCCGGCCGCCGCCAGCCATACCTGTGGGTCGGCGAGCGACTCCCACTTCGGGTTCCACATGAACCCCAGCCCCGACGATATCCCGTCGAGCGTCAGAACCCGAACCAGAATGATGCACGCGCACACCAGGAGCATCGGCATCGCGACTTTGCAGAACGTCTCGATGCCTCGCGTCACACCCTTGTAGATGATGACGAAGTTGACCGCGAAGCAAATGAGCACCATCCAGACCATGTTCCCTTTGCGGAACACGTCGCCGTTGTTCGCCATGCCGACGGACTCCCCGAAGTACGCGCCGGATGCACCCACGATCGCCTCGACGTCAGTCGTCTCGCCGGACGCCTCCGCCAGCGCCGTACCGAACAACTCGGCGAACCCGCCTCTGAAGAAGTGTACCGCGTATTGCAGACACCACGCCTCGACGAAGACGTAGTACATGTAGACTACCACCGGGATGAACAGCGTCAGGGCGCCGATTCCCTTGGCCGGTCCGCGCCGCCAGAGGGCGAACATCACGCCCGGTCCGTTGTTTTGCCCGAACCTGCCGCCCAGCCGGCCCATCGTCCACTCGCACCAGCAGATGGGGATGCCGAGGATCAGGAAACTCACGATATACGGGATCATGAAGGCCCCGCCGCCGTTGTTGACGGCTTGGCCGGGGAAGCGCAGGAAGTTTCCCAGTCCCACCGCCGAGCCCGCGACCGCGAGGATGACGCCGAACTTCGATCCCCAGTGTTCGCGCTGGGGCGTGCCTTCCAAAGTAGGTATCTCGCTCATTTGAGCATCCGTGTCAGGTGCGCCGATCGAATCCGAGCCCTTCCCGAACACAGCACGGGAAGGTGAGACCATACACCGAACCCGCAAGACGCATCAAGCGTGGATCGGAACCGACCGATTCCAGCGGGTGCTGGAACGGTGGCGATTCTCGCGTGCGGCAGACCGCAACGGTTGAGTACGTACGTCGCGAGTTGCTCCTGTCA
>JAJDDR010000324.1 GCA_029260255.1 Phycisphaerae bacterium | reverse complement strand
AACATGATGACCAACCTCAACCTCACCGACATGGAGACCTGCTACATGGTCTTTCGCAAGGAGGTTGCCGCGACGCTCAATCTCGAGTGCTGTGGCTTCACCGTCGAGCCCGAGATCACGGCCAAGGTGGCGCGTGGCGGTTGGCGAATCTTCGAAGTCGGAATCAGCTACGCGGGGCGCTCATACGAAGAGGGCAAGAAGATCACCTGGGTGGACGGCGTCGCCGCACTCTGGGCGATCTTCAGGTTCCGCTTCTTCCGATAGCGACCGAAGTGCCGCGTTGCGGCACTCTACCGCGAGTCGATCACGATGTCGTCGATCTGTGTGATGATCTCAACCATAGCAAGGCACTCCGTCAGGCGGGGATCTGATCAACGAAGGCGGCAAGAACACCTACCACTTTCAGAATAAACGCCAATACGCTACTCTCGATCATGATCTGACTCCTTGTGGATTGGTCGGCGGGGGTTGTTTCGAGTTCGTTCGGAATGAAAGCTGCACATGTCCGGTGTCTCCGGCCTGCGTCTCACTTGGTGGATCGACGCATGGTCCGACGAACTTGACGCGAAACCCGTGCGCCCAACGCACACATTGCGTTTTGTGCGTTCGCACTACGTCGATACGGCGTCGAAATGGGGTATTCGACCCACGCTTTTCCGGACGAGTGCCGCGCGCGGGCACCCGCAAGTGTGACGCCCGGTTGGCACGCGCTCAAGCGGAGTGCAACGGCGTGTCACTCCCAGATGACGGCGCGCAGGCTGCGTTCGGGATTGTTCACGAAACCGGCGATCACGCCCGAGTTGTTGATCTTGCGGGCCGTGTTCTGATTGAACGCGCCGAAGTCCGGAAGCTGAAAGATCCCCGCGTCGAGCGTTCCGTAGAACGCCTTCGAGCCCGTCGAAGCGGTCGACGAATTGCCGACTATCTCTCCGCGGTCGTTGATCGAGAAAGCCTGGCTGCCCGTGCCACCCAACGCGCCCAGATCGATGATCCGTCCGTCGGCCAGCCAGACGACCGCAAAACGATTCTCGCCCGGTGCGGCGTTCGCGCGACCCACCACGCGACCCAACTCGTCGATGCCCATGCCGTCCGAGAGATCTCCACCCAGCGTTCCCAGGTCGACCATGCCCCCTTGGCGCGTCCAGATGTAGGCGTGCGCCTCGGCGTCATCCATCGTCTGCGCGGCGCCGACCACCTGCGACCGGTTGTTGATGTCGTTGGCCACGCTGCGCGCGCCGCCCAGCGTGCCGAGCACGACCAGCGAACCGTCGGGCTCCCACAGCACGGCCAATCGCTCGCCGTTCTCGTTGTCCGAACCGCCCACGATTTGCCCCAGATCGTTGATGCCGTTTGCCTCCGAACTGCCGTCCGAAAGCGGCGCGAGTCTCCGCACCTCGCCGCTGGGGGACCAGACCGTGGCATCCACGATTCCGTCGGCCGTGAGCGTCACGCCACAAATCATGCCGTTGTTGTTGATGTCGAACGCCCGCGACTGTGCGCCCTCGTCCCCCAGATTCACCATGCCTTCTTCTTCCGTCCAGCGTATGGCCCGCAGGTTGCCGTCTTCATCCTGCGCGTATCCGACCACCACGCCCGCGTCGTTGATCGACCAGGCGAAACGGTTGTCGCCTCCGATCCCCCCGAGGTCCCGCGCCCGAGGCGGAACGGTGGGCGTAACCGGGACCTCGAGATCGCTCAGGAGTTGTTCAATCTCCGGGCAACCGGTCCCCGCGATCAGGGCCACGCCAACCAGCAACCACGTCGAAATCCAACGTTGTGTCATGACTTTCATACCTAGAAGCCCGCCCGCGGCGCGACGAACTCCACAGTGTCCACCGGCGGCACCATGCCGATCTCCGCCCCGCGTCGCAGTAATTCGTTCACCGCGCGTCGGCCTCGCTCGCCGTAGTCGATCGTCCAGTCGTTGACGTACATGCCGACGAACCGGTCCGCCAGATCGCTTCCCATGTCGCGGGCGAACCCGAGCGCGTAGTCCACCGCCTCGGCGCGATGGCTCAGGCTGTACAGAATGCTCTCCTTGAGGATCTCCGTGATCCGAACCGCGGTGTCGGTCGCGAAGCTCTTTTTGATGCAGTTTCCGCCCAAGGGAAGCGGCAGGCCGGTCTCCTCCTGCCACCACACACCGAGATCTACCACATTCTTCAACGCCTGATCCTGAAAGGTCAACTGCCCTTCGTGGATGATAAGACCTGCGTCGGCCTCGCCGGCAGCTACTTTGTCCAGAATCTCATCGAACATGACCACGCGATGCTCGAACGTTCCGCGTCCCAATAACAGGTTCAGTCCGAGGAAGGCCGTGGTCATCTCGCCGGGGACGAGGATGGTCTTGCCGCGCAGATCGTCCACGCTCATGTCCTCCCGCGCGACGACGAGCGGGCCGTAACCGTCGCCCATGCTCGACCCGCATGTAGTCAGGGCGTACTTGTCGGCTACGAAGGGGTAGGCGTGGATGCTGATCGCGGTGAGGTCCAGTTCCCCTTTCAGCGCCCGCGTGTTGAGCGTCTGAATATCCTGGAGCACGTGCTCGAACCGCCAGCCGTCGGTTTCGATCAGGTCCTTGGCCAGCGCGTAAAACATGAACGCGTCGTCGGGATCCGGGCTGTGCCCGAGCGTCAGTACCTTCTTGCTCGTCATGGTCGGTCGCTCACTCATGTCGTTTTCGGCAGGCATCATGACGTGGGACGAACGATGAGGCAAGGTCCGGCGGCGCGAACCGCGCCGCGACACAGCGAGCCGCCGGGGGGGGGGGGGG
>JAJDDR010000323.1 GCA_029260255.1 Phycisphaerae bacterium | reverse complement strand
CCCGACGGTCATGACTAATGGCCGGAACTATCTGCTGGAAGACACGCAGTGGGGAAGGGTTGTGCTGCTATCTTGCGGAAAGGAGTATCTGGTAGCCGCCGAGCGCCCGCCCCAAGGAGCAGTTGATTCAAGGTCACTGCCTTCCTTGGAGGAAGAGACACTGCGCCATCTGGAGCGCAACAACCTTCACGTATGGACGACCGTACTCAGCAGTGAACTGCCCATCATGCTCCACGCCATCAGTGAGAGTGAAGAGGAATCCAGCGCCCAAGGGTCCGACGAGCCATGGTCTCCGTATGTCTGCCGGATGGTAGCGGCCGCGGAGCTTATCGGTGAGCAGCGGGGGGAGGTGCGTGATCAGCTCACCGCCCTGCTTGACGTATCTCGTATCGCAGATCCCCTGCCTGCTTTGATCGGGCCGAAGGGAGTTGGCAAGCACGTCCTCGCCATGGCCGCGGCGGGACAGTTAGACCCGGACCTCGAGGCGGTTGAGTTGCCCTTGGGCAGGCTCTTTGTCGATCGCATCCTTCCGACCGGTTTCGAGGTCTTCCTTAAGACCATTCTGGCCGTGGGAGATCAGTTGGACGAAAGCGACCTGTTGGTTGTGTCGGATGCTGAACTGCTAGAACGCCTGACCATACCGGTACGCGAGCAGATTTTGAGGGAGTTGTCCCGGCTGCCTCGAGTCGTCCTGCTTGTTCAGTCGCATGAAACCGACGCTGCAGGAATCATTCCGTTGAGGTGCCTAGGGTTGGCCGACGTTGACGAAGCACAGCAGCTTGTGGATCTCGAGTCCCCAGGCTTCAGCCTAGAGGAACCCGCCTTGGGGATGTTCTGCCGAGCCGCGTCGGCCCACGAAATCGGCATCATCCCAGCACGCCTTCTCTCGCTGGTTCGCATTGGGCGACGACTTTCCAACGCGGGCGAGGCCCCAGCGGTAACGCTGCTGCCCGACGATGCAGCGGCGGCGATTGGTCTCATGAAACGGACTTGGGTGTGCTAGTCAAAACGGCGCTGAGTTGTTGTTAACGCAACGGGGAGATGCGACCAATATGAAAGTCAAGACATGTTGCGACCAGGTGACTTACTTGGAGGATTCCATCACCAGGGAGCTGACGGAACGCGCACTGAGAAACCAGCCTGTTGCCGTGGTACTCGACGGAAACCTGCCTTTGTATCGCCTCGCAGATCACGCCACCACGAGTGCCTCACCGGAGATAGTGCTGAGCGAGCTCGTTCCTGAACCCACTCCGCGTTGGAGCCGTATTGGCGACTTGCTGTCAGTTTTCAGCAGGCCCGTCGAGGAGTTCGCCGCAGTATGTGACATCCAGCGGTGGGGTCCGCCAACGCTGCCCTTTGCCACAGCGAGGGCGTGTGGAGCAGCAAGCGAGCTACTCAAGGGGCTGGGCAGCGAACACGCCGACCTGATCGACATTGAGAAGTGGCCGCCTACCTTCGAAGCGATTTTTTCGAGGTGCTTGGCTGATCAGGCCGAGGCGACCCAGCTCCCGAAGACGTTTGGCCGTCGTATACTTGAGGCCCTGTGGACGAGAGTCGCTCAGACTGACGTCAGGCCGTACATGGTGTGCCTACATAAGAAGCGCGCCTCTGTGTTCGTCGAGTGGCGAGCTGCGGATGGCCGAGTCATCCTGGGCGAGAAGCTCCAGGAATTCGTGGAGTCCATAGTTCATGTCGCCGCTCAGGAACTCGTCGATTCGATCGTCCGCCTGCGCGTCGCAAGACCTGACCACGAAAAGGTGGGGATGACGATCCTTAGTGCTCTAAGCCCAACTGTGGCCGAGGCCGTGAGCCATGCTTGCCGCGCAGACCCCTGCACCGGCTTGCGGCTGTGCACCGCACCGTCACGGCACGGTTCTCCGATGGACATCTGGTTGTTCTGTGATCCGCACCACGCGGAGGGGAACGTCGGCGCCTGCACCCTGTCCGTCCATCGTCAGCACCAGGAGTTTGTTCTCCGGTCCGCCCCCAGTGATGAATCGCCGGAAGGCGGCTTTTTCTACTTTCCGCCGATCCTGTTGGTGGCTCGAGTAGTGTTCAGTACACCTGCAGTACCGCGTGCAGAACTCCCGATGGTCCGGCAGCCAACGAATGGGTATGTATGGACACATCCCTACACCGAGGCGCTCACTAAAAGCGATCCGTTCAACGACGCGGTTATTCGCGGCAGCCGGGGAGACCCCGCGATGGCAAAGCCCTCGAAGACCGCCCTCAGGACCTTCCCGGAGCTATCCGAGCGTGTATCAGAGGCGCGCGAACGTGACCTGTGTCTGGCAGGGCAAACGGAAACTCTCAACGCATTATACAAGGCACTCCGGACCGACCTCGCTTGCGGCGTCGATCTCCAAACAATCTGGGTGGATTATGTTTCTTCCATCCATGACATCGCTCGCCTGGGACTCACACATGCGCATCAAAACAACAAGGCCACGCCGAGGGTACAGCTCAACGTGGAGAAGATGCCTTACATCGTCCGCCAAAGCTCCCTCATGCGAGCTCTGGCCAAGCGGCTCTTCCCGTACAATCCGCGCAGGCCGATTTTGCCTTCGAGGCTTCCTGCAACGTATCTGAACTGGCTAAGGAAACAGGTTTCAGGCGCACGCGGAGCCTGAGGGAACGAGTATCGTTCGGGACCGGTCTTCGGATTCGTTCGGACCATGGTGCTACATGCATGAAGACAAACGCAATGCCCGTTCCCGCCCGCCCTTGATCTTGGGGATTCGTGGGTTCCTACCCGTGACGACCGACATTTGTGCCCAGCTCGGTGTGTCGCCGGGGCAGTGCAACAATGAGCCCTTCCCGAATGGCGAGGCAACCGTACAGATGATCGACGATATTCGTGGCAAAGACGTCTTCGTCATCGCTTCACTCTGCCGCCAGCACGAACCCGATCAGATGGGCTATACTGGTGTCAACGACGCGATGGCGGAACTCCTGATCTTCGGAGACACTCTGTGTCGGGCATCCGCCCAACGCGTCACTGCGGTTCTGCCCAACATAGGCTATGCTCGCCAAGACCGGAAAGCTGCTGGCCGGACACCGATTTCTTCTAGGCTAGTTGCGGATCTGATCGTCGAGGCTGGCTTCAACCGTGTCTTGACAATGGACCTGCACTCGGATCAGGTGCAGGGGTTCTTCCCCAGATCAGTACCGTTGGACCACCTGAGCGCGGCACCTCTGTTTGCGAAACACCTCAGCGCCATTGATATCGAGGCACCAGTGATCCTCGCGCCCGATCTGGGCAGCCTCAAGAGAGCGGATAAGTATCGCGCTGCCTTTCCAGGGCCGGTCGGTCTCGCGGTGATCGACAAGCGTCGCGATGACCGTGGCGGTGTGCATGCGAAGCAACTGATCGGCGATGTGCGGGAACGCACCGTGCTGATTGTTGATGATATCATCTCAACCGGCACAACCGTGGCTGAGGCAATCGACTTGGCGATCGAGAACGGCGCCAACGGCGAGATCTATGTCGCCGCGACGCATGGCGAGTTTGTCGGCGGCGCAGTGGAGCGTCTTCGAAGGCGGAACATCAAGGCCATCTACATAACAGACTCCATTCCAGCTCTGCCACACATGCAGGAGTTGCCGATCCGCATCGTTTCAATTGCAGAGCTGTTTGCGAAGGCGATTCTGAGGATTCACAAGGGTGAATCCATCAGTGAGTTGCTCCGCACATGTGCTCAAGCGAACCAGCGGAAGCGCTGAGACGTGCGACATCCGCCGTGACGGTAAGGCGCCAGAGGAGAAGGTCAAATGCCAAGCGACGCTGAACGCGGGGAGGGCAAGACGCTCCTCGCATCCCACACTCAAGCTGACATACCCGACGCTCCTCTCGACGGTGCGCACTATTCGATCGACACGAGCTTCTCCGACCCCGTTCAATGCCGTATCAAGGACGCTCTCTCGCCCAAGCACCCAAAGCTCGGAGACGTCTGTCTGACCTACGCGGCGCAACGTGCCGCTTCGTCGGACGGTACGCGTGTCTGCATAGCACACATCGTAAGCGCGCCACGAACCAATTCTCGCCATGCCCATCTTGATGTGTACGACACGCGCCTGGGCAGTCTAGTGCGTACGTTCCGTTTTGCCGATCTCGCACAGCGTGTGGAGGTACTTCGCAGGAAGAACGAACATCGCGAGAACCTCCAATCACTGTGTTTCATCGGAAACGATCTCCTTGTCGTCGGAACCGAAACAGGGCGCTTGCGCGTACTGTCAATTGCCGACGGCAGTGTGCGCGCCGACGTCCGAGTCGGCGGCTCGATTGCGACCGTCGCTTGCTCCTCATCGCACCTCGCGGCTAGTATTTTCCCATGCGGAACCTCTGCCGCCTATGAACGTAGCTGTGGGATCAAGGTGTATCCGACTGAGCCAATCATTGCCCGAGCGGAACTCGCGGCAACGTGTCATGTCTTACACTCGGCCCTGTCATTCCTTCCAAATGTAATCCAGTTCAACAGCGATGGCACAGAGTTGCTCTGCCGCGGAGCCAACACGACCGAAGGTGACCTTAACGAGACGATAGAGCTCAACAACCTCATCGTAGCCTACAGTATTGTCACCGGCGCTGTGCAGCCGATTCTCAGCGAGCTTGATACCTACCAAGTCCACTGTGTCTCAAACGCCGCCGCCGATGGAAGTTATGTGGTTGTGGGTAAAGAGTCGATCTATTGGCATGACCGGCACCACAACGAAATCTGGAGGTGCAAGAGGCCACGCTTTTCGCGTGGACGTGCCATCGACTGCCATCTCTGTGAAAGTCGAAACTTGCTCATCTATGACGATCCGTACGCGGCCACGATTGAGTTCGGCAAGCCGCGCGCCAGATCGCTCATGCGGCATGGGCGAATCCTGTACATACACGAGATGGGTGAGCGCGGCATGTTGGCGTTCATTGATCGGGGCGGGCGCTGCGTTCCTACCATGCTGAGTCACAGCGGCCTCGATGTTCTTGAGCCGAAGCCGGGGCAGCGAGCAGAGATCCAGAGGACGATCCCGAACGGCATTGCCGTCGGGCGTGACGGTCGCCTATATCTGGCTGACAGTGAGGGACACGTCAGGGTTTACAGCTCTAACCTGCAACCTCTTCAGCGCTTTCCGTCTGGCAGAGGCGTCATAACAGAGATAGTTGCGGATCCATTCGCGGATCGCTTAGCAATGCTGAGTGCTTCCGGCGCTGTCTTGGCGATGCCATCTAGCGCTCGGCGGCCAAGTGTGTATGTGAGCAACAGCAGCGGCCGGCGCGTTGAGCGCGGAAACAGAAGGATCGTGTACCCAACAGGCGAGCCGGGCGAACTGATGTTTGGGCAGTCGCGGGCACACGAGTGGGTTCGCATCACCAATACACGGTCAGCAGAGACGTCGGTTTCCACGCACCATCGTACGGTGGAGATCGAGGACTACGACTGGCAGCGTCACGCGTGGACTAGATTACATGAGTTCACTATGCCCGCAGCCGTTTGCCGGGGGGTTGAGCTGCGCGGTTGGGTTCTTCTTGCGCTCGAAGACGGCTCGCTCGTGGCGCTGAATCCCCACGGTGCCACAGTGAAAGGGTGCCAGCGCGGATGCACCGACTTCCGGGAATCTCACGACTGCATCCGGGTCCTCGATGGGCTTGAGCGGCCGTGCGATTTATACCGTGTCCCGGATGTAGGTGTCGTGGTTCGCACAGCCGAGAGTCTAGTGTATCTGCAGTTCGCAGAAGACTTCCGAGTCGTCAATCAGCGTGCGTGCGATGGACGGGGCGTGAAAAACGTCGTATTCGACCGCTCCGCCAATCGTTTTATTGTATGTTACGAGACGCGACTCAGTTTTCTGTCGAAGGAGCTTGACGAGATGTACCGGCATTATCTTGTCGGCGGCGGGCGCCAGATCGTCCACGTTCCGTTTCCTCCACATCTGAGGAGGGGCGCGGACGAGGCGCATCCCGGTTACTTGGCGGGCGACCTGGACTGCTTGAAGGGACCGCTCGATGTGCCCGACCCAAATGGCAACCGAGTCACAAGAGAGGGATTGCGAAGGAGCTTTGTGAGGGCGCACGTGAACGAGCCCCTGGTACGCCAGGCCGTAGAGGACTACACGGCTTTCTGCTGTCATTGCGAACGGAAGGAGCAGCGCAACTGAGATAGCTCTCCGACGCGTCGCCTGCTCCGGCGGGGCCGCGCCCCCGAGATGGACGGAGGACAGGCATCGTGCCATGACTGCTGCATTTGATGGATACCGTGTGGGCGCGCTGCGCTTGCCTTGCGGTACTGGTCAAGCTGTAATACCGGTACTAGCACGATGTTGTCCCGCGCTGTATCTGGAGTCAGCCCTCCCGAGACCTGTGGGCAGGAGGAAGAGCCCAGTTGCGGCTGCAGGCCGCGCCTCAGCCGTCGGCGGTCAGGACCATGGCGTCCGCTAGGCTGACGTGAATCCAGTCGTGTGCATTAGGCATGAGCAAGCACGTTGTCATTGGCGACATACACGGCTGCTTTGACGAGCTGCAGGACTTGCTCGAGCGGATCGGCCTGGCCGCGGACGATCAGATCATCGCCCTTGGCGACATCGTGGATCGCGGGCCGGATAGCGCGAAGGTGCTGGAGTTCTTCCGGGACACGCCCAACGCGATATCGCTCATGGGCAACCACGAACGCAAGCACCTGCTGTCCGCGCGAGGTGAGACGCAGGCCGCGCTGTCGCAGAGGATCGTCAAAGCTCAGTGCTGCGACCGTTACACCGATTGGCTGGCGTTCATGGAGACGTTTCCGCGTCACGTTGAGCTGCCGGAGGCGATCCTAGTGCACGGGATGTTCGAGCCGGGTGTTCCGCTGGTGGAGCAGCGCGACACGGTCGTGATTGGCACTCTTACCGGTGAGCGTTACATGAGGCAGCACTACCCGGATCCGTGGTATGATCAGTATATGGGCCCGAAGCCGCTTGTGGTGGGCCACCACATCTATCTTCGCACCGGCAAGCCGCTGATCCGCGAGGGGCTGTTGTATGCCATCGATACTGGCGTGGCGCATGGCGGGCGGCTCACAGCCCTGATTCTGCCGGGTTTCAACGTTGTGTCCGTGCCGTCTCGTGGTGATCACTGGGCGCAAGCGCGTCGTTCCCACGCGCGGAGCATGGACAGCAAACAGCCGGTGCTGGATCTCGACTGGCAGAGATTGGCACGCTTGGCCGATGCCGTGGGTCTTGCGGGACATCGCCGCGAGCGTGCACAACGTTGCGCGGCCGTTCAAACGGAGTGCGCTCGCATCGTAGTATCTGCACTGTCAGCCATCAGGTCGCGGTGCATCGAGATCATCGATGAACTGGCACATACTTCAGCCTGGGAAAGAAGCTCCCCATGCGCGCAAGTAGCTCTCTACGCACGTCACGTGCGCCACCATCCCTTGGCTGAGCTGTTGAACACCGCGCACCGCAGTCAGCTCAGTGAGATGGAAATCTATCGCCATTTCAGGAGCCCTCGCCGCCTAGCACAAATGGCCCAACAACTACAGATCGAATCATGGCTGCTCGACGAGTGACGCCGTCACCCTGGCCGGCGGGACGCGCGAGATGCCTGCTCTCGAACCAACTCCGCGTAGCACGGTAAGCGAAAACACCGATTACCACACCGGATTTGGAGTCGTCGCGTCAGTTCTGACGACCAGAAGTTGCGTCAGGCATTCCTACAGGTCGCCAGCAATGGGATGTCATCGGGCGGGAAAAACCGCCCAATTGGGAGCAGGTGAGAACCGGCCTGTTGAGCGACAATTAGAATTCCCCGCTGACGACGATTAGATATCCCTGTGATTTGTTGGTGAAGGCGGCTGTCCGGGACAATCCTGGTTGAAGGAGTCCTGGATGGTCAGTGATCAGCAAGTACGGAGGTTATTCATGTTGATTCAGCAGAATGAGACGTTGTCGTTAGCGGCGGCGAAGGCGGGATTGGACGTCAAAACGGCCCGCAAGTATCGCCGGCTGCGGAGGCTGCCGAGTGAGCTGCACAAGCCACGAACGTGGCGGACGCGGAAGGACGCGTTCGTGGAGGTTTGGGGCGAGTTGAGCGAACGGCTGAAGGCGAACCCCGGTTTGGAAGCCAAGACGCTGTTCGAAGCGTTGCAGCGGAAGTATCCGGGGCGTTTCGCCGACGGTCAGCTTCGCGCGTTTCAGCGGCGGGTACGGGTATGGCGAGCGTCGGAAGGGCCGTTCAAGGAAGTGTTCTTCGCTCAGGTGCATGAACCGGGGCGGCTGGGTCAGTCGGATTTCACGCATATGTCGTCGATGGGCGTGACGATCAACGGACGCCCCTTCGATCATCTGATGTACCACTTTGTGTTGACGTACTCGAACTGGGAGGCGGTGACGATTTGTTTTTCTGAGAGCTTCGAGAGCCTGCGTGAAGGCTTGCAGAACGCATTGTGGGAGCTGGGTGGGGTACCGGATCAACATCAGACGGACCGCCTCTCGTCGGCGGTGCGCAACCTTCGCAAGGTGAGGGCGGACGGGGATTCGAAATCCGATTCATGCGACGCTTCGGAATCCGACTCGTCTCGCACGGATCCACAGGAGGAATTCACGCAGCGTTACCAGGGACTACTGGATCACTACGGCCTCAAGGGCCGGAAGATTCAGGCGGGCAAAGCCAATGAGAACGGTGACGTGGAACAAAGACACCATCGTCTCAAGCGTGCCCTGGAACAGGCACTGTTGCTCCGTGGCCACCGGAACTTCGCGGACCGGGCGGACTACGAAGCGTTCGTGCGTCGACTCTTGATCCAGTTGAACGCCGGGCGTCGCCAACGTCTGGCCCAAGAGATACGGGTGCTGCGTCCACTGCCGGAACGTCGTCTGGAAGCTTGCACGCGTCTGCGGGTGCGGGTCGATTTAGGGAGCCTGATCCATGTGGACCGCAACGTCTACTCTGTGCACAGTCGTTTGATCGGTGAGAAGGTCGAGGCGCGTCTGCATGTCGATCATCTGGAGGTGTGGTACGCCCAGAAGCTCGTCGAGCGGCTCCCGCGTCTTCGTGGCCGGGGCAAGCACCGCGTCCACTATCGACACATCATCGACTGGCTGGTGCGTAAGCCAGGGGCGTTTGAGAACTATCGATATCGAGAGGACCTGTTCCCCAACAGCCGATTCCGAATGGCCTACGACACCCTGACCCAGTCCCACGGCACGGGCGGCGTCAAGGCTTATCTGCGCATCCTGCACCTGGCAGCGCGCGAGACCGAGTCAGGCGTGGACGACGCCCTCCGGTGGCTGCTGGACACAGGGCGATCCATCACGCCCGAGGCGGTCGAGCAGTTCGTACGCCGCGGGCAACGCATCGACCCACCGACGGAGGTGACGGTCGAGCCGGCCGACGTGTCGTCCTACGACGATCTTCTCGAACACCGGGAGGTGGCCTGATGATTCGACTCGGTGATGAGAAGGCCGCCCTGGAAGACCACCTGCGCGAACTGCATTTGCCGACGGTGCGAAGTTCTTTTGAAGAGATGGCCCGCCGCGCTGAACAGGAGACCTTGAGTTACGAACGGTATCTGTTGGAACTCACCGAGCGCGAGTGCCAGGTTCGGCGTCAGAACCGCGTGGAACGCTGGCTTCGTCAATCGAAACTCCCGCTGGAAAAGGATCTACCCGGCTTCGACCTCAAGCGTCTGCCGGCCAAGATCGCACGACAGGTCCGAACGCTATTGGACGGAACGTTCGTGGATCGCCAAGAGAATGTGTTGGCTTTCGGCAAACCGGGCAGTGGCAAGACGCATCTGCTCTGTGCCATCGGGCAGGAACTCATCCTCAATAACCGGAAGGTCTACTTCAGCTCCTGCAGTCTGATGGTTCAAAAACTGCTGATCGCCAAGCGGGACTTGAAGCTCAGCCGACTACTCAAACGCCTGGCCGGCTACGACGCGTTGATCCTCGACGATCTGGGCTACGTGCAACAAAGCCGCGAGGAGATGGAGGTGCTCTTCACGTTGCTGGCCGAGCGCTACGAGCGGGGCAGCGTGATGATCACCAGCAACCTGCCGTTCTCGAAATGGGAAGCCATCTTCAAAGATCCGATGACGACGGCGGCCGCGATCGATCGGCTGGTGCACCACAGCGTGATCCTGGAGTTGAACCTGCCCAGCTACCGGATGGAGCAGGCCAAGAAGAGCAAGTCGCCGCCAAGGGACGAGTCCTGAATTCTCGGCTTCATCCAGCGGCGACGAATGCAACAATATCACAGGAACTCACAGCTATTCACAGAAAGAAAAAAGAAGCAAAAAAGAAAGAGCAACGGCATACGGCGGCATTTTTTTGGAGAAAGGAACAGAAACGGGAACAGGGAAGAATAATCGTCGCCAAGGGGTACAAGTAATCGTCGCTTGACA
>JAJDDR010000322.1 GCA_029260255.1 Phycisphaerae bacterium | reverse complement strand
GACGTTGTCGACTTCGGCATCCATCTCGACGAGGATTTCCGAGCGGGTCACGTTCTCGATGAGGATGTGGGTCGCCCCCGTAAACGGCGATCCGTGCAAGTAGTCGATGTCGAGTTCGTAGAACCACTGAAGCTCGTCGGCGGGCATCTCAAACTCCATGACCGCCGAAATCTCCGCCTCGGCCATGCCGCCGGGGTTGTCCCCGCCGGGCAGGAACGACGGGAAGTACCCCGCGGTCAGATCGACCCGAACGCCCATCCAGGTACTGGTCGTAAGCACCTGTGATCGCGCCGCGGCCCGAGCGGCCGCGCCCAGTGAGCCGGGTCGCGTTCTGTCGGCGGCGAGAAAAGTGATCGTCGGACCATCGGAAGCACTGGTGCTCCCACAGGCTTCGTCGGTCATCACCGCCCCGCCGTCGAACACGTTGGCCGTCCCACCCCCGCACAGCGAATGCCACGCCGAGGAAAACGGTTCCGCCGCCGCGACGGACGCCACGACCCCCACGACAACAACAGTCGCCGTCACGTTCATACGTTTCATGTCCGTTGCCTCCAGTTCCCTCCGACGGACGTAGATGTGTCATCCGTCGCTCCTATCAAGCACCTTACCGGAATCCAAGTGTCGGCTCCAACGTGTTTTCATCGAATGAGACGCCGGCGGAGGATGCGGGGGCGGGAATCGTGCCCGCGGCGCTCCCCATTCTCCGCCGCAGGCGAGCGGGGGGCGGACGCGCCAAGAGACGCGGTGCCCCGCCTCGCAAGCGACGACCACGCAGCCGCGCAGGCGTCGTTTGCGGCGATCGACACACAAATTGAAATGAAGGTTCAGACCGTTAATCGCGCATTCGCGGACTTGTGGGCAGGTGCTTTTGACCCTATGATAATAGACCGTTGTCCTGTTGACGGCGGTATTGTCGATACGCCTGCAACCGGCTGGAGGGCAGCATGAAGAAGCGTCTACGCGTCCTCGAATCGTCTGCCAAGAAGACCAAGTCCGTACACCCCGTAGATATCGCCAACGCCGATCTACCTCCGGAACTCGCCAAGTCGCGGTACGGCAAGTGGCGCGCGTTTTCGCTGATCATGGTCTACGTGCTGATGATCGTCCACATCCTCCATTGGAAGGTGGCGGGCAAGACCATGGCACCCGTGGAACTTTCCGAGATCATGAAGGCACTCGAGATGCGCGTGCTCAGCGCCGGCGTCATCTTCATGGGGATCATGCTGATCGGCAGCCTCATCTTCGGACGGTTCTTCTGCTCCTGGGGCTGCCACATGCTGGCGCTGCAGGATCTCTCGCATTGGATTCTCAAGAAACTGCGCATCCGCCCCAAGCCGATCCGCTCGCGCGTGCTGCTGCTGGTCCCGCTCGGTGCGGCCTGCTACATGTTCTTGTGGCCGCAACTCAATCGCATGTGGCTGGGGTATTCGCTGCCGAATGCCTCAAGCCGCCTGACCACCACCGATTTCTGGCGCGACCTTCCAGGCCCGCTGGTCATCACGCTCACCGCCCTGACGTGCGGCTTCGTCGTCATCTACTTCTTCGGTGGGCGCGGCTTCTGCACCTACGGGTGTCCCTACGGCGTGCTGTTCGGCGTCCTCGATCGGCTCGCCCCGGGCAAGATCCGCGTGGGTCCCGGCTGCGAGCAGTGCGGCAAGTGTACGGCGATCTGCACATCCAATATCCGCGTCCACGAAGAGGTCAAGGCCTACGGCATGGTCATCGACCCGCGGTGCATGAAGGATATGGACTGCGTTAGCGTTTGTCCGCAAGACGTGCTGCACTTCGGCTTCGGCCGCCCGTCCCTCGCGCGATCGTGGAAGACCAAGGCACCCGCCCGAAGGTACGACTTCTCGATCCCCGAGGAGATCGCCCTCGTGGCGGTGTTCCTGGGCGCGTTGTTCACCTGGCGCGGTCTTTACGACAGGCTGCCCTTCCTGATGTCTCTGGCGCTTTCCGGCGTCACCGCGTACCTTGCGATTACGCTGGCGAGGTTGTTCTACCGCCCGCATCTGACGCTCAATCGCTACCGTCTGAAGATCGGCGGCAAGCTCCTCAAATCCGGTTACGTGTTCGCCGTCGCCTGCAGCGTTTTCATGGCATTCACCGCGCACAGCGCCTACATTCAGTACCACAAGATCCGCGGGGCGGCTCTCATCAGCTCTGCCGAACACCCCTCGGCACCCGGGGCGGACGCCCGGAAAGGGCAATTCGCGACCCTCGAAGCGGGGGTTGACCACCTGCTGAAGTGTGATCGCTACGGGTTGGCGTCGACCACCAAACTGGAGATGCAACTCGGCCGATCACTCCTGACGCTCGGGCGCCCGGATGAGGCTGAGCCCTATCTGCGCCGCGCGGTGGAGCGACAGCCCAACTATCCCGATGCCCGGACGCAGCTGGCCGGTGTCCTGACCAAGCAGGGCCGCCTTCAGGAAGCGGACGGGCACCTCGTCTACGCGCTCGGGATCACGTCGCCGCATGAGGAGTATCAGCAGGACTTTCAGCGGATCTATGTGAATGCGCACGTGCAGCGGGGCAACCTCCTGCTGCAGGGCGGACGCATCGACCTCGCCGATGAGGAGTTCCGCGAGGCGCTCGCCACAGAGCCCGAAAAACTCGAGGCGCATTTCGGGTTGGGCATGATCGCCGCACAATCGGGCAGGCTTGCCGACGCCGAGGTGCACTATCGCAAGGCGATCGAGCTGCACCCGAACGCCGCGGAGGCTCACGCAAACCTCGGCGACGTACTGCTCGCCACGGGCGACGCGCCCGGCGCGATGAACGCCTACCGCAATGCACTGGCAGCCAACCCGGAACTTGAGCGGGGCCACTTCAAACTCGGAGTGCTGAGCCTGCACACCGCGAAGGTGGACGAGGCGTTGCAGCACTTCGCCATCGCAGTCGAGCGGTCCCCCAATGACTCGGAAACCCGTAACTACTACGGGCAGGCGTTGCTCGAAGCAGGCCGGATGGAGGAGGCGCAGACCCAATTCGAAAGGGCCGTCACCCTCGATGAGCGTTTCGCAGACGCTCACTTCAATCTCGGTCGCCTGTTTGCATCAACCGGACAGCGAACCGCCGCGGACAAGCATCTGCGACGCGCGGTCGAGCTTGACGGACGCTACAGCGACCTCCTCCGGTCCGTGGCGCCTTCCGGACAGTAACCCACCGCCTTGCACGCCCCCGTGGCTCGGTGGCGGTGGACAACAAGGACGTGGTTCATAGACCGACCCCCGTCCGATGCCTCCGCGCGGAGGCCGGACCGGGCAACAAGCCGAGGAGCGAAGACATGACACCGACACCGCATCATTCCGACCGCCATCACTGCCCCCATTCCGATCGCAAGCCGCGGGAGGGTTACCCACGCTGGGTGCGTCCCTGGTGCTCCATGTGGGCGATCATCTGCGGCGTGTTCGCCCTGCTGTGGCTCTTGCTGCGTAGCGGCGCCAGGCCGAATCGTCTCGCCTACCCCTGCCAGCAGGCCGCCCTCTCAACCGCGATACTCACCATCGGTGCGCCGATCGTGGCCGCAATCGCCACCTCGCGACGGGGAATCGCTGCCGTGATGCGCACGCCGCGCGGCATCGTCGCCGCCGCCGTCTCGGTCGCTCTGCTGGCAAGCGCCTGGGCGTTCATGTCCCGCGCCGACGTCTATGAAGGCCCCATGCCCACACCGGACGGGGACTACCGCGCACAGGTTTTTCACGTGACGGACTGCCCGCAGGATCCGGTCGGACAGCGTTTCGTAGGCCTCGACAACCTGCTCAACCTCATGGGAAGTAACGGCGTAAAACTCTACCGCTCCGCGAACGAAACGCTGGTATCGGGTCCGGATGGAATCATCGCCGCCGACAATGTCGTGGTCCTAAAGATCAACTACCAATGGGATCAACGCGGCGGCACGAACACCGACGTCCTCAAGGGGATGATCCTGCGCTTGCTGAACCACCCGGACACCTTCACCGGTGAGATCGTGGTTTGCGAGAACGCCCAGTTCAACTCCGTGAGCAATTTCGATCGGTACTACAACAACGCCCAGAATCAGCAGCAGTCGCCGCACGACGTGGTCGTCGAATTCCAGGGGCAGGGCTACAACATCTCGCACTACGATTGGACGGTTCGACGCGGCACCCTGGTCACCGAGTACAACACCGGCAACATGACCGACGGCTACATCCGTCTCCCCTACGATTCAACGGTATCGGGCTACGTCTCGTATCCGAAGTTCCGAACGTCCGCCGGCACGTACATCAGCCTCAGATACGGCCTCTGGAACACCACAAGCCACACGTACGATCGTGAAGGGCTCAAGTTCGTCAACATGCCCACGCTCAAGTCGCACCACGCCACCTACGGCGCCACCGCATGCGTCAAGAACTACATGGGCGTCGTTACCGGCTCGCTCGGTACGAACTCGCACTCCGCGATCGGGCTGGGTATCCTCGGCAAACTCCTCGCCGAGATCCAACTGGCCGATCTGAACCTGCTCGATTGCGTCTGGATCAATGCCAACCCCAACGACGGACCCTGGACCAGTTACGGGGGCGCCACGCGCCGAGACCAACTCGTCGCCAGTGTGGACCCCGTAGCCGCCGACATCTGGGCGGTCACCAACATCCTGATTCCAGCGTTCCTCGCGAACGGGCACACCCCGCCGTGGCCATACCCGACCGCAACCCCCGACAATCCCAACAGTACCTTCCGCAGGTACCTCGACCGGTCCATGAATTGGATCATTGCGGGAGGTACGCAGGTGACGAACGACCTGAATCAAATCGACCTGTACGCCTGGAACGGTATGGGCGACGCCGACGGCGACTCAGACGTCGACCTGGCTGATTTTGCCGCGTTCGAGGACTGTTTCACCGGTCCCTCCGCCCATCTGCCGGCCGGGTGTGAATCGATGGATTTCGATGCAGACGGAGACGTCGACATGCACGATCACGGCGAGTTCCAGAAGGCCTTCATGGGCGGCGGGCTCTTCTAACGTCGCGATCGACGGAACGACCGCTCCCGGCGTCACGGCGCTTCCGCTACGGCCTGACCCAGCCAGCCCTGTGTCGCCGGGGTCACTCCGTTGACGAGCTGCCGAAACGCGAGCAGGTCGAACGGATCCAGCTCGCCGCCGCGGTTAATGTCGACGAAGTCTTCGAGACCGCCGCGCGCCGGGAATGCCCCGCCCGTCGCGTACTCGCGAAACGCGATAAGGTCGGTCGCCGCCACAAGGCGATTCTGGTCGACATCGCCCGGCAGAGACCCGATGTCCACGCGATCCGGCTCATACACGCCGGGACCGAGGTCACCCAGGTTGACGATCGGCGTGCCACTTGCGTCGCACACGTTCGCCCGCAGGGTCGTCCACTGCTTCAGCGTGACCGGGCGGTTCCAATGAACCTGCACGTACGACCGGTCGCCCTCGACGTAGTTCGCGGCATCCACGACCGGTGGCGGGCCGGCGCCCGTTTCGGTCATCGTGAAATCGGCCGGCGCCACATCGGAGCCGTCGCAGGCAAAAACACCATCCGTGAAGCGGACGAAGGCTTCCTGCAACCCCTGGTTCGCGCTCGTGCCGTCGGTACTCTCCCGCCTCGGGTCGATGTAGCCCGAGAACGGTCGTGTCTCGCCTGCGAGCGCCGCTCCGTGGACGATTGCGGGCGATGCCTCATAAAGTCTGATCGCGGCTCCGTAGTGAGGCTGGTGGACGCTCTCGCCGCCGCCGCCGGTGCACGGCACGCTCACCTGCTCGGAACACACTTGCTGAGGTGTGCAAGTCACCCCTTCATTTATGATCGCCTCGCATTCCGCGTCGGTCTGGCAGAACACGTACGTGTACGGCCGCCAGCCCGGATCACCGCACAGCAGTGGGTATTCGTTCACCGAGCATTGCGAGGAGATCGAGCCGTAGTCAGCCATGATGTGCAAACCGTCTTCGTTTCCGGAACCGCCGCCCGCGAGGAGTGCGCCGGTCTTCGGCCGGAAGGCGGGGGAACTGTTGCACATGCTGCTCTCGTTTGTGATGCGGACGTCGACACCAATCTTCCCCGCGGGCAGCACAATCGGACGACGCCCAATGTTTGAACCGATTGGCTGATCCGCGGCGCCGATCTGCTCGCTGACGATCGTCATGGTGCCGCTCCCGGGAGGGTCTTCCGCCTCGTAGAGCCCTACGAGGTTGTACGTGCCGGCTGCGTAGTCGACGCTCATGCGAATAACCCCCGGCGCGCCCGTGGTGGGGTCCACCCACGCCGGAACCCGACTCAGCGGCGGGGCACCCACGGTGCGGAAGTAGGCGTTCGGGATCAGATCACCCACATGCGTCGTGTCCGTGCCCGCGTAGAACCGCAGTTGCACGGGCTGATCGGTGGGCTGCCCTGCTTGATCAGTTGACCCTGCGTTGACGAGATACAGGTCAAACCCGCGCACGACGCCGCCGCCCGTGGTGAACCAGTCTCGCGTGGAGACCGGGTTGGGTGTCTTGCCACCGAGCGCGATCGCCAGCGTGTCCGGCGTGCAGACGACCGTGTTGTCGTACAGAGTCGGCGTCGCGAGACTCCCGGGCAGAAACGGCAAGCTCGCGCCGCCGGCGACCACGCCCACGTCAACGGGTTCACCGGCATCGGGTTCACACTCGTCGGGGGTCGCGTTGGTGTTGCAGTCTTCGCTCGCACCGTCGCTGATGTCGCACTCGTCCGGGTTTGCGTTCAGGTTGCAGTCGTCCTCCGGATCGACGCATTCGTCCGGGACGTTGTCACCGTTGCAATCGTCGCTGCCGCCGGAGAGAACGTCGCAGGCGTCCGGCACGTCATTCGCGTTACAGTCCCGTTCGTCGCCGATGCACTCATCCGGAATGCCGTTGGTATTGCAGTCGTCGCTGGTTTGATCGGCGATGTCACACTCATCGGCGATTCCATTGTTGTTGCAGTCTTCGCACTCGTCG